>JAFGDY010000122.1 GCA_016931895.1 Anaerolineae bacterium | reverse complement strand
GGCGATCAGCTTCCGGCCCATTCGTTTGCCCCGCCGGGGATATTTGGTAACGTAGCGGATAATTTTGATATTGGCGGCTGGCTGGTGCAGGCGAACTATGCCGACCAGGTAGCCCAGGCTCAGGCCTGGCTGGCCGAAGCCGGCTATCCCGACGGTGAAGGGCTTGATCTGGTGTTAATGCACAACACTTCCGAGGCCCACGCCCAGATTGCTCAAGCCATTCAGGCGATGTGGGCGGAAGCTTTCCCCAAGGCCAACATTGCCATTGAGAACCAGGAATTTGCGGTTTTCCTGAAAACATTACTGCCTGAGGCCCCTGATGAGGAAAAACCCCATATTTATCGTTTGGGTTGGTGCGCCGACTATCCAGACAGTAACAACTGGCTGAATGATGTGTATCATTCCAAGAGCGGCCAGAACTATGCCAAATTCTTTAATGAAGAGTTTGATGCCCTGGTAGAGGAAGCCGCCTTTGAGCCGGATCCCGCTAAGCGTCAGGATTTGTATGCGCAGGCTGAAAAAATCTTTATTGATGAAGAAGCAGGCATTGCCCCCATTTATTACTACACCTACGTTAGGCTATACAAGCCCTGGCTCACCCCGGTCATTAGCCCCGTTACCGGCGACCCGGTGGCCGAGTGGAGGATTGATTGGGAGGCCAAAAAGGCTGCTATGGGAGAGTAGTCGCCCTTGAAGTTTGACTACTAAAAATAAAAGGGTTGAAGGGGCGGAGCCGGGCCGGTTCCGCCCCTTCATTTTTGGATCAGTCAACTACAAACTCAGTTAGCTCAACAAAGTCGCCGCCATTAACCACAGGCAATCGTTGCCCTGTTTCAAAATCATAAAAGCCCGTGATCAGCCGGTATCGGCCCGGCGCAAGCTCTCCCGGCAGGGGTAAGGGGAGGGTATCGGCAATGATTTCGCCGGGCGACCAGAGGGGGGTGGGATAGAGGCCGTTGAAGGGCTGTTGGTCCCAACTGCCCACCACCTCTCCTTGCTGATTGAGTAGTTGGAGGAAGACAGTATACGGTTTGGCCGTGGGGGAGAGGGTGTGCCAATGAAGCGTGACCGGGAGGAAGGAGGAAGGGAGGAAGGAGGGCGGTATCGTGATGCCGATGAGTTCGATAGAGTCGGCAAAATTGGCAGAGAGGGGCGTGACCGGCCGGCGCGGGTCTGTCCCATCGGGAGATACGTAGAACAGACCCAGTTGCACTTGCTCAAGAGGGGCTGCGTCTGCTGACGTTTGCAGCGGCAGTCGCCGGCCGGAAAGTTCGTCAAAAAAGCCCAGGCGCAGCAGGTACGGGCCGGGCGGCGTGTCCGGGCCAAGCCAGAGGGTGTGCTGGGTGGTCAACAGGCCGTTGGGCCGCCAGCGATACATGTCCTCGCGGAAGGCGTCGCTCTCCGCCTGGTTGATGGGCCGGCCCGCGCCGTTGAGAATTTGCAGAAAGAGGCGGTGCTCAAAAGTGGCCTCGGTCAAACTCTGCCAATAGAGATTGATTGTTAGCGGCTGGCCGGGCCGGGCCACTTCTGGCGTCACATCGTACCCCTTGAGCCGGGCCACGTTGGCCCAGTTGAGGTCAATGACGCGCAAAGGGGCCGGATTGAACAGGGGGGAGAGGAGAGAGGTGAGGGGCGAGGGGCGAGAGAGTGGAAGAAATTGGACGATGGCGCGGCCCAGTTTGTCCTGGAAAGGTTTGAGTTGGTTTTGTTTTGCGGCGAGGGCCTCATTGATGGCTAGTTGTTCGTTGGCGCGGGGGGGACGGGAGACATAAACTACGCCCTGGCCGGCGGTATCCCTGGTCAGTAGCACCATGGCCGGAGAGGTGGGGATGTTGCCGACGTAGAGCAGTTGGAAGGTGTTGGGGATCAAGAGCATCTCGACAGGTCGGTTGGAGGGAGGAGGGGGTCCCGCCTTTTCAGAAAAAGCAGGCCACAAGAGATAGCGGGTAGTGGGATGGACGTAAAGGTGGAAGGGGATGATGACGTCGGTGGTTTGGGATAGTTCGAGAAGATGCCGGGTGACCTCAACCAGCGGGCCGTTGTATTCTTTATACGTTTCCGGGTGGTTAGCCCAGCGTTGAAAATAGTCGTAAGTGTTGAGGAGGCTGTTGAGAGAAATGAAGATGGCGGCGGCGAAGGGAAGAAGGTAGGCCGGGTAAAGTTTGGGGGAATAGGGCGTAGGGCGTAATCTGTGGTAGATGATCCGGGAAACGTAATAAAGGCCCAGGGTGACCACCAGATAATAAAATGGCAACAAGCCGATGGGACGCAGGCCGTGGACAGGCGGGGAGGCCAGGCATGCCGGTATCCACATGATTAGCAGGCCCAAGAGAATGAGCTTTGTTTCAGGGCGGCGCAGTTGGCTGCGCCGCAGCAGGGCCAGCAAACCCACCCAGAAAAAGGGTATTTCCAACCAGCCGAGCATCGCCCGGCCCGGAAAGTGATGACGATACAATTGGTGCCCCGCCCCCCAAAAGAGGCTAACGCTTTGCAACAGATGTGAGGTTATTTGCCCCAGATTTTGCGGAACAAAAACAACGTCGCCGGTGCGGGAGGAGAAGGTCTCGGGGTGGTTAAAAAAGAACAGACCGAGGGGCAGGAAAACGAGCGCGGCCACCAGCCCGGTCACAAACAGGCCCAGCCACAGCCGGGTGAGGCGTTTTTTGTCTTTTGTTTTTCGTATTTTGTGATTTTTGTTTGGCCTGATAGCCCATAGAATTTGGACGGTTTCAAAAATGGCGAATCCCCCCCAAATAAGAGGGGCCAATCGTGCAGGTAAATAGGTGTATTGGCTCAACCCCAGCAAGAGTCCGGCGAGAATGAAGTTTAGAAAGGGGTTACGGGAAAAAAGATACGCACTACGTGATACGTGTTCCCTAACCCTTGACCTTTGATACCTGATGCCTGCCATCCAAAAATACAAACTTAACATCAGCAGCGGCGGCAGCAGCACCGGCCTAAACCCGGCCCGGCTGTTGAGCAGATGCCACCAGGAAATCGCCAGCCAGGCGGAGGCGGCCAAAGCCAGCCAGTAGCGCTGGCGCTTGTTTTGGGCAAAAGGACGCAGCAGGAAATAGGCAAAACGGTACATGATGGGGATGGTCAAAAAACCGGCCATCGCCCCCACCCACCGCACGGCCAGGGGCGTATGGCCAAACAGGGTGGTTGACAGCAACAGCAGGTAAGGCCACATCGGTTCCCGGCCATTGTTGCCCACAAAAAATAGGGGATAGTGGCCGCTTTTTACGGTCCAGAGGGCGTCCATAGCATTGTAGGCTTCATCGTACCAGAGGCCGGGCGGGAGGATGGGAAGTTGCCACACGCGCAAAAAAAAGGCGATCAAGAGGATGGTCAAAAGAACGGCGCGTTGTCGGGTCATGGCAGGATGATGCTTTCCAGGCGGAGTTCATTTTCCGGGATGTCAACGGTGGGCAGCCGAGCCCCGGTGGTAAGATCATACAGGCCAATCACCGGGGTATATTGGCCGGCCGGGAGTTGGTCCAGGGGCAGAATGATTTCGTCAATGATGATTTCGCCGGCCTCCCAAAGCGAGGTGGGGTAGCGGCCGTTGGCCGGGGGGCTGTCCTTTTGGGCTACGGTTTGATTGGCCTCATCCCGCAGGTGCAGGAAAGTGGTGTAATCGGTAGGGAGGGTCGTTTCGGCTTGCCAGTACAGGGTTAATTCAAGTTGATCCTCGTTAGCCAGGTTTAGATCATAGCCAAGCAGGGTGATCTGATGATTAAAAGATTGCTTGAGCGCGACTTGGGGCCTGGCGACAGTGGTAGTGACGCCGGACGGCGGGCCGCCAACTTTGAGGGGGCCAATGACGATACTGGTAACATCAGCGGGTTTTCCTTCGTGTAGTAGAGGCAATGAAACCAACACACCACCATCCAACAAGTAAAGGCCCAAGTGCAAATGGTAAATTCCGGGCGGCGCGTCAGGCGAGACCGGCACCACAAAACCATCTTCTATCACCTCGCCAGCGGCCCAGAGAATGGTGCTGTAATATTCGCGGGGCAGTCGGTCGTAACCGCCGTAGGCTTGCTGATTTTCGTCTAATAATACGTCAAACACAATGTAGTTGCCCAACACTGGGGCCAGACTTTGCCAGTACAGGGTCAACGGCAGGCCGCCGCCCGGCTCGGCCCGGCAGGTGGGCAAAACAAAGCCCAATAATTTGACCTGTGGCTCGCCCAGCGCATTGGCAAAACTGGCCTCAAGGGAGACGTACCCTTCCGGCAGGGGAGGCAGGCTGAAGAGGCGGGCCTCGTTGGCCACGGTCAGCAGCGGTTCGGTTTGCCAAATGCCGGCATCGGTTTGTAGCTGAAGGCGATAATCGCCGCTGGGCCAATCTGGACCAACGATGAAAACGGCGGCGCCATCGCCGGTAGTTTCTGGAGAACGAGGCACATCATCGGGCCCAAGTAACGACCAAGCCAGGTTTTGGGCTTGGCCCGGCGCATTCCAGGACAGGGGTAAGGTTTGGCGATGGCGGGCCGGGATGTCATCAAGCCACAAATGGTAATTTATCCCGTCCAGGGTAGCTGTTTGACTCAGCCGGTGGCGCGTAGGCAGGTCAAACTCAGTCAGGGCCAACGGCGGGTCGGTTAAAGGGGTGTTTGCGGCTTCGCGCAGCAAATCAACTTGAATGGTGTAGCGTCCCGGCGGAAGGCCGGTGAGGGGGAGGGGTATCTCGTCGCGGACGACGTCGCCCTGATCCCAGGCCCGGGTGGGGTAGCGGCCGTTGAGCGGATGGCTGAGCCAGGTGAGATGCGCGTGTCCGGCCGGATCTAACAATTGAATTTGAACACGATAGTTCTCGTGGACCGGATTTTGTGATTTCCAGAAAAGGGTCAGTTTGCTCAGACCCGGTTCCTCTTCCGGGGTCAAATCGTAGCCTAGCAGTTGAATGTTGGGGCCAAAGTGATGCGCCAGCGGGTGGGGGATAGAGGCCGGATTAAAGGTAGTGGTTTGCACCGGTAAGGGGGGGGGATAGGTGACGGCCATGTGGCCGATTTGGAAGATGGACCAAAGGAGGAGAAAAAGGGGCGGCAAAGCGACCAGCGTATAACTTTTTATTTGCCCCCAAGTCCACAACCTCCCCCAACCCAACATCAATAAAATGGGGATGGCCTGCGCGGCGGGATAGAGAATATGGCGACCTTGCCCGGTTTCTAGCACGTTGCGGGTCAAAAAAAAGCGGAGCAAGGGAAAAGGCAAAAGCAGAGCGACAATGAGCGCCAGGATGGCCAGGGTAAACCGGGTTTGGTTATTGGCCGCCCGCCATAGTTGCCACAAGCCCAGGCCGGACAGCAGGCAGAAAATCAGGATTGGCAGATAGGCCCAGGGAAAGAGGGGGTCGTGCTCTAAAACTGGCACCCCCCAAAAGGTCTGGAACAGGTAAACCACCCAATCCCCAAATGTGCCGGCGGCGATGGCGGCGGGGCGTTCCTGGCCGGTAAAGGCCGTATTGGTGAAAAGGGCAAAAATGCGGCGCATGCTCACGTCCGGGCCGGTGTTGAGCAGGGCGTTCAGCAGGCCAAACACGGGACCATCTTCTTTGATGGTGTTAAAGTGATAGCTAATCCAGCCAAACCACCACCCGGCCCCAATGATGACTCCCCCCCAGGCTACCGCCAGCCGGCCCAGCCACCGCGGCCAGCGCCAGCCCATTTGCCTGGCCCGCCACCAGACCACCGGGATGATGACCAGGGGCAACAGGCCGGTGCTGTATTTGGTGGCAATGGACAGGCCCAACAGCAGGCCCAACGCGGCATAGAGCCACCAG
Source organism: Anaerolineae bacterium (assembly GCA_016931895.1). NCBI lineage: Bacteria > Bacillati > Chloroflexota > Anaerolineae > Anaerolineae bacterium. Next base: position 9,843 of record JAFGDY010000122.1, on the reverse strand, counting down.
CGGTCGTGGTCGCGGAGGGCGCGGAGCAGCAGCCAGATAAAAACGGCTGAAAGCAGAATAAACAGGCTGTCGTCGCCCAGCATGGCCGAGGTAAAAAGATAGCGGGGAGTAAAGGCAAGCAGGGCAGTGGTGAGGCAGGGCAACCAGGCAGCGGAGAAGCAGGGTAAGGCTCTATCTTGGGCAGCCCGGCATAGTTCCAAAACAGTAAAATAGGTAAAAACTAGGGCGGCCGCGGAAAACAAGATGGAGATAAAGCGGCCCAGGTGCCAGGCCAAAATGCCGTCTTGCCAGGGCCAGGCGACGTCTTCGGTGTAGATAATGAGGCGGGGATAAAAAATCTCACCCACCAGGCGGCGATGCGGCGCCTCGCCCACGTCTTTGAGGCGGGGTTGGGTGAGGTCAAGCGGGCTAACGGCCCAACCCACCAACAGGTGATACAGCGGCGGCCAATCAGCGCGATACCAGGCCTGTTCCCGTTCAGCCTCGTTGATCGGCAGGCGGCTGATTTGGGCAATAAAGCTGATGTAACGGTAGTGCGCCAATTCATCCTCGCCCTGGGTGATGGGCACAATCAGACTGTGGAGGGTAGCCAGCATGAAAAAGATAGCCAGGATAAGGTAAAGCCCGAGGTGGGGAAAACGGTTAGTGAGATGCACAACCCGGCGCAAAAAACGCGAGGTCTGAGTAGGGGTGTTTGGTGATACGCCCATAGTAAGGCATATTTTAGCGACAACGGGGATTTTGGGCTAATTTACGGGACGACCAACGACCGACGACAAAGGACAAAAACTGGTTGTTGGTCATTCGTCGTTCGTCATTCGTCGTTTTGAGACTATTTGTCGTGAGAATTCAAGGCCAGCAGGGCCTCGTCAACGTTATCATAAATGGCAAAAAAATCGGTGGTGCCGGTCAGCTCGATGACGCGGTAAATATTTTCCGGGATGCCCACCAGGGCCAGACTGATCACGCTTTTGCGGGCGTCAACCAGGGCGCGGATGCCGGCCATGGTCAAATCGCTCAGGTTTTCCATGCTCAAAATCACTTTATCGGCCCGGTGCGTTTGCAGGCTGTGGGCCAGGTGCCTTCTAAATTGTTCGGTGGCATGCCCGCTGAGTTTGCCGGAGAGCGTCATCAGCACCACGTCGTGTTCGGCGTGGTCCTGAATGTAAAAATCGGCCATGCTGGGGTTGGCCAGGTTGACCTCCAGGCCCTCGCTGGCGATGATGACTTCGGGCGCGCCCTCGCCCCGGCCCAGATATTCCCTGGTTTTTTGCAGGATTTGCATAATTTCGGCATCGCTGCAAACAGGATCGTGGTGGAAAAGATAGAGGCTTTTAACGTTTGACTCGCGGGCAATGTCGGCCCCAATCAGGGCCGAGCTGTGCCCCCAATCTTCTTTCACAAACGACTCCCGCACAGAGAACATGGCGTCAAAGATAAGCAGGTCGGCATTGGCGTAAAAGTTGCAATATTTGGCCGTGCTCACGTAATCCAGGCTTTTGTATTCGCCGTCGGTGGCCAGGATGGCAATGGCGTTATCGGCCACCACCCGGTAGGCGTAAGCGTGGCCGGGATGTTTGAGTTGAATGTTGGTAATGGTGGCCCCGGCAATGTTGATTTGTTCGCCTTCTTGCAATTGGTGAAAGTTCAGGGTGGCTCCCAGTTGGTCAAACTGTTTGGGGAAAAACCAGGGGTCCATCTGGCGGGTCAGGGCTTCGGGCACATAATCGTGAACGTGATAAATGTCAAAAACGTTGCCCGGCACGTGAATGGGTTTGAAAAAAGGAAAGCCCTGGATATGGTCCCAGTGGGTGTGGGTAAAAAGCATGTAAGCGTGGCCCCGGCCCTGCCCAAAACCATAGGGCTTGGCTTTTTCCTGGCGGCTGTCCATCAAAAAATCGCCCAATTCCCGGATGCCGGACCCGGCGTCGAAGATGATCAAATGATCGTTAAGCTCAATGGTAACGCAGGTGGTGTTGCCGCCCACCGTGCTCCCCTTGAGGTTGTGGGCCAGCTTAGCCGCCAGGCGGTGGACAGCCTGGGAGTCGGTCAGGTCTATCTTGGCTCGACCGGCTTCTTGCAGCGCCAGCGCTATTTTTTGTTCAATCTGGCCGGGCGACACCGGCGCCGGGATCGAGCCCCGCGTCCCCCAGAATTTTAGCAGCATAATTTTCCTCTTAACATGCTAAATAGCCATAGCTGCTCTTACCTTACATTGTAACCGCTACAACGATGAATGCAAGCATGGGTTGGTAATTCTTGGCTGTTGAATATCCAGAAACAGGGCTTTAATTTATATTAAGTTAGCACGTTAATAGTCACTTGGCAATAGTCTAACCGTCCTGTTGACTTTAAGATTATTGAACGCATGAGGCCGGATAGGGCCGCCGGTCTTAAACGTCATTATAAAATAGCTCCCGGATTCCAGGGGATGAATTCATCCTCGCCCGCGCCCTGGGCTTCGCTTTTGGACGATTGGCCCGAAGCAACCGCGATGGTTAAATCGAACAATTTCGCCGCAAGCGTCTCCATCGCCACGCCTGTTTCCAAAACCCGGCCGGCGTTAAAATCCATATCATCAAACAAACGCCGGTAAGTGGCCGAGTTGGTGGAGATTTTTATAACGGGAGCCGGTTTGAAACCCAAAACCGAACCCCGCCCCGTAGTAAAAAGCACCAGGTTGCAGCCGCCGGCCACCTTGCCCGTCACCGAGATAGGATCGTAGCCGGGGGCATCCATAAACACAAAGCCCCGGCCGGTGATTGGCTCGGCGTAATCGTACACCTCTGTTAGAGGGCTGCTGCCGCTTTTGGCCACAGCGCCCAGTGATTTTTCGATGATGTTGGTGAGACCGCCCGCCTTGTTACCCGGGCCGGGGTTGTTGTTAAACTCGACGCCCAGGCGGTGGAGATAATCCGCCCACCAATCTATTTTGGCCAAAATTTTTTGGCCTATGGCCGGATTGACGGCCCGGCGGGTTAACAGATGTTCGGCCCCGTAAATCTCCGGGGTTTCCGATAGCACTATGGTGCCGCCCTGGCGCACCACCTCATCGGCCACCAGCCCTACCAGGGGGTTGGCGGTAACGCCCGACCAGCTATCGCTGCCGCCACATTCCAGGGCCAGGCATAATTCAGAAACGGGCTGCGGCGTCCGTTCAATCGCATTGGCCGGCGACAGTAGCTCCTGGATGGCGGCAATGCCCGCTTCGGTGGTTTTGCGGATGCCGCCGGTATCTTGAATGATCAGACTCAAGGGCCGCTCTTGCCCGGCTAACGCCTGTTTTTCCACTATATCGGCAATCTGGCTGTTTTCACAACCCAGGCCCACCATGATGTAACCGGCCACGTTTGGGTGACGGGCCATCCCGGCCAGGGTCCGCTGAAGCATTTCTTGAGCCAAAGTGCCGTTATGCACGCCGCCGCAGCCCGAAGTGTGAGTCAGGGCAATTACGCCATTTACGTTAGGATAGGCAGCCAAACGTTCCGGGGTGAAATAATGAGCAATTTGGCGGCAGGTGTAGGCCGAGCAGTTGACGCTGGAAATGACAGCCAGGTAGTTGCGCGTGCCCACCCGGCCATCGGCCCGGCGGTAGCCCAAAAAGGTGCGGCGGCTGCCTGCCGGAACAGGCGAAACAGGGCGCATATCCAGGCCAAAGGCATAATCCCGGTCAAAGTTCTTTAGCCCCAAGTTGTGCGTGTGGACGTGTTGGCCGGGCAGGATGGGCCGGGTGGCAAAACCAATCACCTGGCCGTAACGCCGAATTGGCTCGTCCACGGCCACCTGGGCAAGCGCAATTTTGTGGCCGGCCGGGATGAATTGCGCCACCGGCATTTCAAGCGGGGCCTCCCCTTCAGATTTCAGAATCAAAATAGCGCCTGCCGGTAGATTGACTTTGGCAATGGCGATATTGTCCCGGGGATGGAGGCGGATAGCCGCCTGGGCAAAAGGCACGGGCCTGGCCGGAAGGGTGTCTACAAAATCAATATTTGAAATAGTCATCATGCTCCTTCTCTGTCCAGCAGACAACCTATTATTTCGTCGTCGTAGGTTATGGCCAATTGTTGGCCCGGCGCAAGCACCAGAAAATCTGTGTCCCAATCCCCCGCCAACAGGCGGCGAAGCAGCACTAAATCGCCGGCGACACGTTCAAAGGCCCACCCACGCCGGGCGGCGTCGGCGCGGGCCTGCGCTTCAATAGCCTGACCATCGCCAACGCCCAGGTCAATATAGGCGGCCCGTTGGTAATGCTGCTGCCAGGCGCCCATCACTTCCATCAAATAGTCGGCATTATCCCGGCCGTATTTTTTTACGTATTCATTGTACACGGCGGCCAAATCTACTTCTGAGCCGCTGCCCAGGGCCAGGGTGGAGTGGTCATTGTCGCGTCGTTCCATATAATCCAGGGTGTACCAGTAAGTGCCCTTGTGCTTTTGAAACTGCTCCTGGTATCGCTCGCGGCTGCCCAGGTAAAGGGTGATGCAATCGTGCGCCCGCGGCACAACCAGTGGAGTATCCCTGGCTATCAGACCGGCTGCGGCCTGGCCGCACAAGCCGTAGGCCAGCGTTACGGCGTCGTAACCTTCGCCGGCGGCGGCGTGTATGTGGCGCTGCAATTGGGCGCGTAAATCGGACGGATTATGATGAAGGCCGCGCCGCAGTAACTGCACGTCAACAACATGCGCCGAGTGAGCGGCGCACAGGTAGAGAGGGCGGGCCAATACTTCACAGCCTAAACATTTTAAACGCATGGGTTACCTCGTTACCACTTTGAGATCAGCATCACCATTGAATAGGGTTTAACGTGATAGGCCATCATCGGCTCCAGTTCCACCCCCTCGCCGGGGGGATAAATGTCGTCCGGCGAGGGCCGGCTGGTGTCCAGGGCCAAATACCACTGGCCGGTGTGGAAGGCAGGGGGTAAATAAAACAAGTGGGAACGGTCATCGGAGTTAAAGATTAGCAGCACGTCAGCATCGTCTTCAGCCGCGCCGGTTTCTTCTTTGGAACCATCCAGCAAACACATCAGCCGTTTGTCGGTGGGGTCCCAATCGGCGTTGCGGCCGCTGGAGCTGTACCAATGAATGTCGCCATATTGGTCCTGGTCAATATCCTGGCCGGTAAAAAATTTGGTCCGGCGAAAAACAGGATGGTTTTGTCGCCGGGCTATCACCAGGCGCGTAAAACGGTAAATATCGGCATGCTGTTCCAGAAAGCCCCAATTGTACCAAGAAATTTCATTGTGCTGGCAATAGGCGTTGTTGTTGCCCTGTTGGGTGCGCCTGAATTCGTCGCCGCCGTTGAGCATGGGCGTGCCCTGCGAGAGCATTAACGTGGCCAGGAAATTTTTGACCTGCCGGTTGCGGACGGCCTCAATTTCAGGACCGTTGGTTGGCCCTTCATGGCCGTAATTGTAGCTATAGTTATGGTTATGGCCGTCCCGGTTATTTTCGCCGTTCAGCTCGTTGTGTTTGATATTATAGCTGACCACGTCGTTTAAGGTAAAACCATCGTGGCAGGCTACAAAATTGATGCTGTGGTTGGGGGTGCGGCCGTTGGCCGCGTAAAGGTCGGCGCTGCCGGCCAGGCGGGTAGCCAGGCCGCCGGTCAGGCCGGGGTCGCCGCGCCAATATTGCCGCACTTCATCCCGGTATTTGTCGTTCCACTCGGCCCAGCGCCCGCCGGGGAAATTGCCCACCTGGTAGCCGGCAATGTCCCATGGTTCGGCAATGAGTTTGGCCGTGCGCAGCAGGGGGTCTTCGGCAATGCGGGCGGTGAGGGCCGGGTTGCCGGAGAGATGTCCCCACCGGTCCCGGCTAAGGCTAGTAGCCAGGTCAAACCGAAAGCCGTCAACGTGCATTTCCTGCACCCAGTACCGCAGGCAATCAATGATAAAATCGCGCACAATGGGATGATTGCAATTGAGGCTGTTGCCCACGCCGGAGAAGTTTTTATAGTAACGCAGGTCGTCTTCCAAAAGATAATAGATGCTGTTGTCTATCCCCCGAAAACTCAGGGTGGGGCCAAGATGGTTGCCCTCGACGGTATGGTTAAAAACCACGTCCAGAATGACTTCCAACCCGGCCTGGTGTAAAGCCCGGACCATCTCTTTGAAAGCCACCACCTGTTGGCCCCGTTCTGTTTCCAGATGGCTGTAGAGGTTTTGCGGGGCAAAAAAGCCCAGGGTGTTGTAACCCCAATAGTTGCGGAGCCGTTCCCCTGTTTTGGGATTGAAGCGGGTAAACTCCCACTGGTTAAAAATGTGAAGGGGCAATAGCTCGATGGCGGTGATGCCCAATTCTTTGAAATAGGGGATTTTTTCGGTGACGCCCAGGTACGTGCAGGGATTTTTCACCCCGGCGCTGTAATGGCTGGTTAAACTACACACGTGCGTTTCGTAGATAATGGTTTCGTGCAGGGGGCGATTGAGGGGCCGGTCGCCCTGCCAATCAAAGCCGTCGCGGCCGTAAACAATGCACTTGGGCATGCCGGCCAGGTTGGTGGTGGTCGAAAAAGATAAATCGTGTTGGGGTGAAGCGGGGTTGTAGCCAAAAGCCTGGCTAAAATCCCACACAAAGCCACCGGTCAAGGCCCTGGCGTAAGGATCGAGCAAAGGTTTATGGCAATTAAACCGGTGGCCCTGTTTGGGCGCGTAGGGGCCATCCATTCGGTAGAGATACAGGTAGCCGTGCCGCACGCCGGAGAGGTGGATGTGCCAGATGTCGCCGGTGCGGTTGGTGATGGGGTCCAGTTCAAATTCGTGGCTGGGCGCGCTGGCGGTAGGCTCGTCAAACAGCATCAGCCAGACGCGGGTGGCGTTGCGGCTAAAGATGGCAAAGTTAGTGCCAGTATCGGTGATAGAGGCGCCTAGGGGCATTGGTTGGCCGGGAGAGGAGGTCAGCATAGCCCGTTTAACGTTTAACCTGCGAACGGTTGAATTGCCAGGCAATCGCCAGCGGCGCAATGGCCAGCAAACCGACGATGAGGGCGATAATCAGGCCGATGATGGCTACCATCAACAAAGGCGGCATAAAAATGGAGGCAATCCCCAACAGTAAACTGAGGATAAAAATGGCGATAGCCACGCCCACAATGATCAGGGCCGTTTGCTGCGCCCGTTTCATTGAGGCCCGGCGCGGGCCGCTCAAGTAACCCGATTGGCCGTGGATCAGGATGGGTTGGGGCTGTTGCTCGTCATCCAAATAATAGGTGGTGTACACGGGCAAAAGGAGCAGGGTCCAGTTAAGGTTATGGTACTCGGCTTTCCAGCGAAACTGGCGCACATGGTCGGCGCGGCTGGCCCGGCGGCATTCCTCGGCGGCGGCGGCCTGGATGGGCGGAATGGCCTCGGGCCAGGCATCCTGGGGCAAACGGTTGGGCAAGCGAATAAAGGCGTTGGCGATGGTTTGGGCCTGATAGGCTTGGGCTGTTGGCAAGTTGTAGGGGCCTAACTCTTGCTGCAACCGGTGATGTTCTTCCAGGGCCGGGGCTGCGATATTAGCATAAGCGCGGCTCAACCGCCCCAGCCGGAGTTCCCAGCGAATGCGGGTTTCGGTGACTTTTTGTGACACCCAGCCGCCCTTGTTTTCGTCGAAATTATCTTGATGGCTGACCACATCGTAGTTGAAGCCTGTTTCAGCCTGCCAGGTGGCTTGCACGTCGCTGTCCACCAACCACATGGGCAGATAAAGGCGTTGTAAGCGCTCCTGTAGATTCTGCGGTTTCAGGTCAAGAGGGGCAAACCAGATTCTACCGGCAAAGGTTTGGATACTTTGGGCCAGTTTGTCAGAGGGCAGAGTAAAAGGCAAAATCAGTTCCGGCGGCTGGCTGTACAGAAGGTCTCCGGCTTGTTTGGCGGTCAAGGAAGCCCGGAAACAATGGGGGCAGGTCGCCTCCCGGCGACCCGTTGCCGGGAGGCTATTCGCGGGTAGGAGGTAGCTCCAATCGCAATGTTCGCAGATGGCCGGTTCCAGATGCGCGTGCCAGGTGGAGGTCAGGTTAGAGTTTACGGATTTATCCAGAGAAACGCTAGGCATTTTTATCCTCCGAGGCAGCCTGCTTTAATAATTCGTTAAATATTTCCAGGTCTGCCTTCGCTCTTTGCCACGTATCGGGTAAACGCTCCAACAATTCATATAATCGTTCGGTTTCTAGATTGAAGGCATAAAGGTTACGCACCCGATGTCGAAAAGCCAAGAACTCATCCAACTTCTCAACAGTCTCGGCAGACAATACGGCCGGCCGTACATTGGGTATCTGTTGACCCATTTGGTCCAGCAAGTCACGATGCCAGCGCTCGCCCGAGGGAAAAGTTAGATCAAGCCTGCGGCCGATTAACTCAAAAATACGCTCCAACCCATTGTAAAAACTATGCAAATTAAGAGCGAGTGAATTCAAAAAGTGGAGGAGTTGGCCGGGGAAATGACGAGCCTGCTCTCCTGCCTCAAGAGCAAGTACGGCCCGCTCAATTTCTTTAAGTTCGTTTTCCAGACGGGTTGATAAGTCTAAAAGCGCGGTATTCAGACATCAACTCCTTCGCGTTCAACTTGTAGCCACACAGGAGGAGGACAAGTGGCGGGATCAACCAGGTCAATCATGATTTCGTCATCAAGAAATAACACGTCAGCCAAAGCATCCCAATAATTATGCACGGCCAAACCCTCTACGGCTAAATCTACGTCCGACTTGGCGTGAAACTGCTCCGCATAGAGCAGCGAGCCAAAAACTCGTACTCGTTTCACCTGATACTTTTCTCTAAGTAACTGCGCTGCCCGCCGGGTAAGTTGCCAGGCATAGGCTATTCGGTTTTCGAGCAATGGCCGGGGTCGCCTTGACGAACGGCGCAACCATTGGATATGTTGTTTGTGGCTTGCTTGTGGTTGGGACACTTTTATAGTTTCCAATCAGCGCTATTTTTACATTTCATCTGATTGTAGAGCAATCACCGGAGTTTGTCAACGCAAGTTTTTAACCTTTGCCTTTTAAATATCATCCATGGCCTGCGCTTTACGCACCAGGTTAAAGGCAATGATCAAACCGATGACGAGCAAAATAAAACCAATAATGCCAACAAAAAGGCCCATCTCGCTAAACATCAGCGCGATCAGGCCAACCACGCCCATTGTCAGGCCCGGGGCCAGCAGGCCAAATACGGCCAGCCAGACCTTGAGCCAATCCACCGGGCGCTGGCCGGAAACCGTTCCGGTCTGGCCATTGACCATTACCTGGTAAGGCTGATTATTATAGAGATAGTGGGCCAGGTAAACGGGCAAAAGAATGTAGCGCCAGCTTTCTTCGCTGAAATCCAGATTCATGCTAAAGTTGCGGATTTTGGAGGTGCTGGCCTGGTCGCGGCAGGCTTGCCGGGTTTTTTCTCGCATCTCGTGCCGGGCCGTTTCCCAGGCCGCTTCCAGGGGGATGTCGTAAGCCTGGGCTTGCAGGCCGGCCAGGTATTTGGCTTCGTAAGGAGCTAACTGGTTCAGATTGTAACTTTTTATCCGGTTCAGCAGCAAGGCGCTGAGGCGGTTGGTGCCTGCCAACAGGCGGTCGTCGTGGAACAGGCGCACCCGGCCGGATTCCCATTTCCAAACGGTTTTGGTGCGGGTTTTCCATTTGCCGTTTTCATAATAGTGCTCAGTTTCAGTATGGCCAACCTCGGCCTGCCAATCGGCTGCGGTGACGGCGTCAAAGGTCCAAAAGGGCAGGTATATGCCGGTAAAATTAGCCACCCGCGCCAGCCGGCGCAGCGAGCCGGGGGTCATCCAACTGCTGCCCAACCACTCGCGGGTGAAGTTTTGGCAGGCGTCGGCTTCAATGGTGAAAGGGATGAGGAAACGGGGGCGC
>JAFGDY010000121.1 GCA_016931895.1 Anaerolineae bacterium | reverse complement strand
TGGGGTCAGCGCAAAGCCCTGATCGAAAAACTCAAATCAGTGGGTCTGTCCGGTCTCATCCAGACCGCGTTCATTGAACGGGTCAATCTGACTATTCGCCAATCGGTTGCTCCTCTGATGCGCAAGACCTGGTCTTTGGCTCAATATCCGAACACGCCATGTTGATGCACGTGCACTGGTGGCGTCTCTACTACCACTGGTGGCCTGGAATCGGGCAGAACTCCGACGTTTTGCCGCCATTTTTCGCGTTTTTTCACCCAAATCCACCGTCTGTGTCCCTCAACGAATTACCAACGGTTCCCGATTTGAGCACCTTAACTGCTGTTTTTTAACATTCGGGCCAGGCCGGGCAACGCCTCGGCATAAGCCGGGTGAATGTGAACCGAACGCTCCAGCACCTGCCAGGTAGAACCGGCTTCCATATGGGCAATAAAAATATGGGCCAATTCGGCTGTTTCGGGGCCAACCAGGGTTGCGCCTAAAATTTGGTCTGTTTCTTCATCAATCACCATCCGGTAAAAACCTCGCTCGTAACCGGTCTCTATCGCTCGGGTTACGTGTTCAAGCGGCATGGTTACCGCCCTGGCTTTGTAACCCGCCTGTTTGGCCTCGGCCAGGGTTAAGCCTACCCGACCAACTTGAGGCTCTGTAAAAAAGGCATAACCGAGAACACGATCACCCTGCCGTCGCTCTTCGCCATTGAGGATGGCGCGCAGGCGCCGGTAATCTTCCCAGGATACATGGGTAAAGGCGGGCTGGCCAGTTACGTCGCCAATGGCATAAACGCCGTCAACATTGGTGCGGAAATGCTCGTCAACTTTTATATGGCCTTGTTGATCAACCCCAATTCCGCCGGCTTCAGGTTTAAGGGCTTCCGTGTTTGGTTTGCGACCAATGGCTACCAGCAATGCTTCGCCTTCCAGGCCATCGCCATTAGAAAGCGTTAAAGTAAATACTCCATCTTTGTAAATGACCTCCCCCGCTTCCGTATTCAGATAGAACCGAACCCCATCCGCTTCAAGGGCCTCGGTTAATGTTTCGCTGACTTCTGTTTCCTCAGCGCTGATGATGCGGTTTTCCCGGTCAATAATGTGGGTTTCGCTGCCTAATTGAGCGATACCTTGCCCAAGTTCCAAACCAACGTATCCCCCACCCAACACCAGCATGCGCGGGGGCAGTTCCGTTAAACCCCAAAAATCTTGCGAGGTCAGGTAAGGCGTATCGGCCAACCCGGGAATTTTTGGGATAAGCGGTGATTTGCCGGTGTTAATGATTACCGTGGGGGCCTGCACGGTTAATCCATTGCCGGTAACCGTGCGTTCGCCGGTAAAAGTGGCCTCCGTTTTGACCACCCGCACCCCACTCTCACCGAGTCCTTGAGTCACGCCTTCGTTAAAAGAGTTGATCATTCCCCGGACCCGCTCCATCACGGCCGGAAAATCCACTTCAACCTGAACCTGCAAACCTAATTCCGGCATTGATCGGATTTGACTGGCCGCGTGAGCCGAGGCCAAAAATACTTTTGAGGGCGTACAACCAAAATTGACACAACTTCCCCCCAAGGGGCCGCGTTCAAATAACACCACGCTTTGTCCTTGTTGGGCCAAATCGGTAGCCAGGGGCACGCCACCTTGACCACTGCCAATAATAATGACATCTGCTTGTTCCATAACTATTTGCTCCTTCCGATTGATGCACCGGGCGAATTAACCCCATTAAACAGATTTTTATTTAGTGTACTATGGAAATGCTCACTCCTGCTATACTCAAGTAGGCAGTTTCAGCCAGAAAGCATGAGCTATTTTTGTCTAGCTCTAATGGGTGATACCGGTTTATGATTCATATCAATCGAGCTATAAAAAGATAACTCCTTTTCATCGCCAAAACCGCCCAAGTTAGTATGGGCAAGTAGGGGTGAAAAACGATACAATATAAAGAAAAAGGAGGAAAATATGGACAGCGGTTTTCGCCTTGGTAAGTTTTTTGGTATTCAAATCAAAATAGACTGGAGCTGGCTGCTCATTTTTATCTTGATCACCTGGAACCTGGCCACATTGTTCGGTCAAATCCATGCGGATTGGGGGGGCGGTTTGCGTTGGAGTATGGCTTTTGTCGCCTCAATCCTGTTCTTCGCTTCGGTATTGGCCCACGAGTTTGCCCTGTCCTGGCTACTTGGCTCATCCGCCCTCTTGGATGGGGTTTTTGCGGGGTACGCGAGAAACTGGTTGCGCCAAATGCTCGACGCCGGGCTGCCCCACAAAAGGTAGGGGCGACGAAGATTTTCCTAGCGCCCTGAGAACCAACCCGGTGCGCAGAAAAGCCCATATCCCGGCAAAGCCACCGCAGATCATAGCGATCCATGAAAAGTCGGGCATATAGAGCAGCCAAAAGCCGCGCGTTGCGCCCAGCACGGGGATCAGGGTGAGGCTTACCAACAGGTTAAGGATCAGCGGCAGCACGACATGCAGCCCCCACTTGCGCCCTCCTCCACCGGGCCGGCTCAGCGGGTCTCGCTGCCAGCGACGCAATAAGCGCAGGGTAGCGGCAACGCCGATGATTTGGAAAAGCGGGATGAGCAATAAAGCGCGTTGCACCCAGGGCATAAAGCCAAACTCTGTTGGCGCGGATTGTTCGCCGGCCAGTAGTGTTGTCACGCCAGCCCCCACCTCGGACAGGGATGGGGTCATCAAATAGCCGTAGGTATTGAAGAACAAGGCCACCCCCTTCTTTTGCTCCGGCAGGAGCGCCATATAGGAGAAAGAGTTGGGCACGATGCCGGTGTGCCAGACGGTCTTGGCCGGGCCGGTCTCATCCACAAACCACCCCATGCCGTACTTCCCCATTGACATGCCCATCTCAATATCTTCCGCCACCCCGTGCTGAAGTTCATTGATGCTTTCCGGTGAGACAACTTGAACATTGCCATAGCGCCCTCCGTTCAGAAGCATGATCATATAGCGGCCCATATCTTCAGAACCGGCCATGAGCTGGCCGGACGGCAGCGAACCGCGCGGGACAGGTATCTTGGGCGCGGCAATCGGAACGGCAAACCAGTAGCGGTGGCCTACCGCCAGGCCGTTTTGTTTGGCCAGGGCCGGCGCAGTATAACTGTGTTTCATGTCCAGGGGAGTAAAGATATGGTTTTGGACGTAGTCCGCATACAATTCACCACTGGCAGCCTCGATGATCAATCCCAGTAAGTTGTAATTGGCGTTTGAGTACTCAAACGCCGAGCCGACCGGACGGCTGAGCTTGAGCGTTGCTAAAGCCCGCGCCTGGCGCTCGGTGGCGCCCGGGCTGTCGTCAAAATCGGCCAGCGGAATCCTGCCCGAGGCCGTGGACAGGCCGCTGGTCTGGTTGAGCAGATGGCGCACGGTTATCTGCGTACTCGCCTGGGGGTTCGCCACCCGGAACCAGGGCAGGTAGTGCTGGACGGGGGCATCCAGATCAATCTTTCCGGCCTCAACGAGCTGCATCACGGCCAGGGCGGTGAACGATTTGGTGAGAGAGCCAATAAAGAAAGGTGTTTGCGG
>JAFGDY010000120.1 GCA_016931895.1 Anaerolineae bacterium | reverse complement strand
TCGGCCAATGAGCCCCCAGGGACTCGAACCCTGAACCCGCTGATTAAGAGTCAGCTGCTCTGCCAGTTGAGCTAGGGGCCCACCCGAAATTATAACGAGTCTCCTCTTTTTGGCAAGTCAGAAAGCCGAAAGCGGGGCGGTATTTATAGCCTAACTCTCCCCCTATACTGAGCTTAGTTTGAAACCATTACTTTCAGTAACAATGGTGGATATGTCATTTCGACCGAAGGGAGAAATCTCCTCGAGACCGTACCTTAGAGGGAGATTTCTCGGCTTACGGCCTCGAAATGACATTCAGTTTATTGCTTAACAAAAGTATCGGTTTCATTCTGTTTTTAGTATAGCTCTCGCCCTCATTGCTTGTTGCAATCTGGCAGGTTTGACAAACATTTTTTTTGTGATATTGTCGCTGGCCGATACCTGTCGGCCAGATAAAGGAAGCCTATGAACTCTTCATATCTACAACAAGAGATTGAAGAACAGCCCCAGGTAGCGCAGCGCCTCCTGACCGAAGAACACCCGGCCATTGCGGAGGTGGTCGAGGCAATCCAGGAACGCGGCCCGCGCTTCATTGTTTTTGCGGCGCGGGGCAGTTCGGACAATGCGGCTCGTTACGGGCAGTATCTTTTTGGCACGGCCAATAAACTCTGCGTGGCCCTGGCCACCCCCTCGTTATTTTCGCGCTACCGGCAGCCGCCCCAGGTAGAGGACGCGCTGGTGCTGGGCATTTCCCAGTCGGGCCGGTCGCCGGATATTGTGGCTGTATTAGAGGAAGGTCGGCGGCAGGGAGCGCTGACGGTGGCCGTAACCAATCACCCGGATTCTCCTATTTCAGCCGCAGCGGATTACACACTTCGACTGGGGGCCGGAGCGGAAAAGAGTATCGCCGCCACCAAAACTTACACCGCCTCGCTTTTGGTCATGGCCATGTTGAGCACCGTTCTGGCCAAAGACACAGGCCGTTGGCAAACGCTGCAAACGCTACCCAACCTGATGGCCCAAGTAGTGGCCCAAGCGCCGGCCATCATCAAAGCCGCCGAGCGGTATCGTTACATGGAGGCGGGCGTGGTCATCAGCCGAGGCTACAACTACGGCACGGCGTTTGAGATTGCCCTTAAGCTCAAGGAACTCACTTATGTTATGGTCGAGCCTTACTCCACTGCCGACTTTCAGCATGGGCCGCTGGCCCTGGTTGAGCAGGGGTTTCCGGTTATCGCGGTGGTGCCGGAGGGTGAAATTGCCCATGAGATGTTGGGTTTTTTGCGACAATTACGAGAGCGAGAAGCGGAACTGGTGGTCATCTCTGCCATGGCCGAAGCGCTGGCCCTGGCTCAAACCCCTCTGCCAATTCCGGCCGGTGTCCCGGAGTGGATGTCGCCGTTAGTGGCGGTAGTGCCGGGGCAAATTTTCGCCTGGGGCCTGACTCTGGCCAAGGGATTCGACCCTGACCATCCGCGCGGTTTGCGTAAAGTTACTTTGACCCGTTAAACACAGGAAGGATTCTGGCGATGGCTAAAGCCTATCAAGCTATCTACCTGTCTCCTCATTTTGATGATGTGGCTCTCTCCTGCGGGGGGGCGATCCACCGACAAACCCGGGCCGGTCAGTCCGTGTTGGTGATAACCGTGTGCGCGGCCCCCCCTCCGCCAGGCGATCCGTTTTCTCTTTTTGCCCAGGAGATGCATGCCGGGTGGGGCAACCCCGCTGACGTTGTGGCCACGCGCCAGGCCGAAGATCAGGCCGCTATGCAAGCCCTGGGCGCTGGCTATTTGCATTTGCATTTTTGCGACTGCATTTATCGCGGCCAGCCCCAAGCCGGAGAATGGTATTACGCCGACGAAACCAAACTGTTTGGCCAAATCCATCCTGCCGATCTCGGCCTGGCCGAAAAGATTGCCACGGCCATTATTGAACAGGCGATTCACCACGAGGATACCAGGCTCTATGCGCCCTTAGCGGTGGGCCATCACGTTGACCACCAATTAACCCATACCGCGGCCTGGCAATTACGCAGCCAGGGCTGGCCCGTGATCTTTTATGAGGATTATCCCTATGCCGATCCCACCATCCATTTTGGCGGCCTTAAGTTAGAAGACACCCTGGCGGAATTACGGCAAACGGATAAATATTTCACGCCTCGGCTGGAAAACTTTGGAGAAAATAATTTGCGGGCCAAACTGGATAGTATCCGGGCCTATGCCTCGCAACTGAACATGCTGTTTGGAAATGAAGCAGAAATTGAAAGACAGATACGCCGCTATGCCCGGGCAGTGGGGAAGGGTAAATTAGCCGAAAGGGTGTGGACGCCGGACTGAAACCGGAATTAATCCGGCCCGGACTTTTTAAACAATCACCCGCTGCAAGATTTTGGCTAATTTCAGCGGATCGTGCCGCAAACGGTTGAACTGCTGGGTGAGCGAATAGTGGTCGCCCATCTCTAATTCTACCCCTCTCTCTTGCATTGGCCTTAACTCTTCCGCCGTCCATCCCAAAAAGTACGAGTGATATTTGGCGTAATGGCCGGCTATGGTGGTGTATCTATTTTCAAATTCCGCTTTTGACAGATCAGGCACTACCATCACCGCAAAGGGACGATCCAGGCCGGTATAAGTTTGGAACAGATGCCAAAAATCTTCCGGGGTAAAGTTATGGGTTTCATTCCGCACCGAGACCAAATTACTGATAAAAATCTTTTTGGCCGTTGTTTGCTCCAGGGCTTTAGTAACGCCTTTGGGCAACAGATTAGCAATCACCGAGCCGTACATACTGCCGGGACAGTAAACAATGTGCGTGGCCTGCATAATAACCTCAATGACCCCCGGGCTGGCCGATACTAACGGCTCAATCCAGACCCGGTCAATCATGTCCTGCGACATAGAATAACGATCCAATTCATGTTCGCCGTGATATATATTCCCGCTTTCAGATTGGAAACAAATGGTAGCAGATTGCGAGGTGGCGGGAATGGCGCACCCCATAAACTGAATCCCCAGCAACCTTTCCAATGATCGTTGCACCTGCAAATAGTCATTATCATATTTTTCTAACAAGGCATAGTAAATTGTATAACCCAGATTCCGGTTACGGCCATCTGAAAAATTGATAATCTCTCTGAAAATGCCCACATTGTCCATTTGGCTACTTTCTGGCGGGGTTAAGGCTAAAAGATTACGCAACAAATCAGATATGGCAATTACCTGGTCTCGTTCATCTGAACGGATGACGCCTGTTTGCCCGCCTGAATCCGTGGCGGCGCAGATGGCGTTAATATCGCTAAAGCCTGCTCTGATCAAGGCCTGTAATACTGTCGGCGCCCCGGTTCCACCTCCAATGGTTACAATCCTCGTCATTTGCTTAATCTCCTGTTTTTTACAAATATTCCCTTTATGCCCGCCTTGTTTAGCGTGAGATACCGGGCGTTCAGGACAATAATTATTTGTTTGCTCATTTTAGCATAGTCTTTATGCTTTGATGAGTCAATTTTTCCCGCTTCGTTGAAGGTGTCAGCCGTAAGCGCCTATTCAGGATATCTAATGGGATGAAACCAGGTGGTTTATGGGGATGTTCAGAAGGTGAGTCGTTTCAGTAACGGGGGGCCTAAAACAAGCAAGCCCACTACCACCGACGTAATCGCCGCAATCAAAACGGCTCCGGCGGCCACATCTTTGATTATCTTGATGCGGGGGTCAAAATCTGTAGAGGTATAGTCCATAGCCGCTTCGGCAACCGTGTTAAGCATTTCTGTGACTATCACCAAACCCATTGTAAGCACAATGATGGCCCATTCAGTCAAGGTCAATTTTAACCATAAACCTAAAATAAAAATAATGAAAGCCACAACCAGGTGAATTTGCGCATTGCGCTGGGTTTTGAGGGTGTGCCAGATTCCGGCAAAGGCATATTGGAAACTCTGAAGACGGTTAATTTCCCGCAAAGCCTATATTTCCTCATCTTCTGTTGGTTCAAGGTGGGCCAATCCTAACTCGGCCATAATTTCACGTTGGATGGCCCACATTTTGTTTTTGTCGGCCGAGGTATCGTGGTCAAAGCCCAGCAGATGGAGGAGGCCATGTACGGCCAGCAGGATGATTTCTTCTGGCCCGGTGTGCCCGGCAGACAGGGCTTGCACCTCGGCTACGGGGTAGGCAATGACGACGTCTCCCAGGTGGGTTGTGGTTTCACCAGGATAAAAGTCAGGGTCAGGGGTATTGGCAAAGGATAGAACATCCGTGGGTGCGTCTATGCCCCGGAATTGGTGGTTGAGTTGCCGGACAATTTGGCTGTCTGTTATTACCACAGATACCGTTTTGGTTTCAGGGGGGGGGGCACAATGATGAAGCGTTGTGTGTGCAGCCTGCTCAAGTAACTCGGGGCCGACATTTTTGGCAAAAGGTTCGTTGATCTGGATAATGATTTCCACCGGACCGTACCTTACTCACGTCGAAACAGGGGCATGGGCCGCGTTTCGACTTCGGTGGTCAAGGGATGCAGGGTGGCAGGTGTAGACGCCACCGGCGGCGTAGCTGTCTCTGGTGTTTCAGCACCTGGCGACTCCTGTTTGGTTTGCTCATCTGATTTACCTGTTTGGGTAGCGCTCTCTTCAGCCTTAACCTGGTCGGGATACTTAATCCGGGGATGGTGTACACCTTGGAGGATGTCAACAAAGGCCCTACGGATGTGATGTAAATCGGCTATGGTCAGGTCGCAATCATTGAGTTGTCCGGTTTCAAATTTATCAATGATGGCTCTATGCACAATGTGGTCAATCTCTTCCGCTGAGTTGGGTTTGAGGGCGCGAACGGTAGTCTCCGACACATCGGCCAGCATCAGAATACCGATCTCTCGCGTTTGGGGAATGGGGCCGGGATAGCGGAAGCTGGCCTCGTCTACGTGGGTATGCTTTTCTTCTGCTGCCTTGAGCGCTTGATGATAGAAATATCTTACTTGGCTGGTGCCGTGATGTTGGGCAATGCCATCTTTAACCACTTTGGGTAAACGATACTTGCGAGCCAGGTCCAGTCCATCTTTGACGTGGCTAATGATAATTTGGGCGCTAATCTGCGGTTCAAGCTTTTCGTGAACGTTGACACCTTCACGTTGATTTTCAATAAAAAAGTAAGGCCGCTGTACTTTGCCAATGTCGTGATAGTAGGCCATCACCCGGACTAGCAGGGCGTCGGCTCCAATTCGTTCAGCGGCTTGTTCGGCCAGATTACCCACCATCAGGCTGTGTTGATAACTGCCCGGCGCTTTTAAAAGGAGCTGGCGCTGGAGCGGATGCGTGGGACGGCCTAAGTCTAATAGTTGAACGGGAGTGGTAATCCCCACCACATTGCCAATAAAAAACAGGCCAACCAGGGCTAACCCCGCTGCAAATATGCCGTTGAGCACGCCCTCCAGGAATAGCAAAATTCCTGCTGTGGTGAAGTCTATTGAAGAAAGATTAAAAATGAGGATGACACTGGTGTTAACAATTCCTACATATACGCAGGCCCACAAAAGAGCATTAACCCGCTGGCTTTTGCCCAGGGCCAAAGCGCCGGTCCAACCGCCTAAAATCAAATAAACAACAATAGCCTGAATATTATCGGTAGCCAGATAACCGGCCAGGAAGGCCAGGACAGTGGTTAAGATAAAGGCCAGTTGGACATCAATTACGGTTACAATAAACATGGTCAGCGCTGCAATAGGATACAGGTAAGCAAGGCCGGCATTGGGAATCATTAATTTGGCCATGGCCACAAAAATTAATAGAACCAGGGCCAGCACCAGTAACCGTTTGCTGTCTGGCAAAATTTGGGGCATATATTGCAGCACATAAACGCCAATAATTATGGTGATCAGCAGCATCAGCAAGGCCGGGGCAATAAAATCTTCAAACCAACTGGATTCTGGCTGTTGTAGACCCCGTAATACTTCCAGCGCTTCCTTCTCTCTGGCGGTAACAATCTCACCGGCTGAAATAATCGACTCATTTTTTTCAACCTTTATTTTCACCGGCTCAACCGCCTCGGCAGCCGCCTGGCGATCTGTTTCGGTCCGGGCTTCGTCTGGGAAAGTATTGGGTTTAATCAGGTCGTCAGTAATATCTACAATAACATTGGCATACTCATCCGGCGTATCCAGGGGAACCAGAGTAGGCAACTGACGCCGGGTAGCCGCTATTTGACTCTCCCTGATCTCGCCGCGCATGGCCTGATTCAAAACAACCAGCGCCTCCTGGTGGGTTTCGGACCAGTTGTTTTCGTCCATAATTAAAATCTGGTCCACCACAATATCTGAAAGGCTCAAATCAGGGATAGCGGCAATCCACTCAGATTTTTCGGCCAGAGAGCCGTAAGGGTCGGCCCTGATCGTCTCCAGGTAATCGAATATTTTACGCAGGCGATCCACTTGCTGCCGGGCTACTTTAGGGTCGGGCTGGGTGTAAATGGTTGAAATTGCTTTTCGCCTCAGTTCCCGTTCCGCCTCTGTGCGCAGAGCGCTGGTGTATTCAAACTGTTGAGGCGCCAGAATATCTCTGGGCGCAACTTGGCCCACGTCTAGGTCTTCAATAACATCTTCGGCAGGTGCAAATTGATAGACCAGGATAAATATGCTGACACTGAGAAAAGCCAGGGCTATCAATAGACCTCGCCAGATATGACGGCCTGATATTTGGTTGTCATTGCCTGTTTGGTTGCCGGTTCTGTTTTGAATCATGGTCAATTGCTCAAAAGTTGACGCACCACCTGGTTGACTACTTTGCCGTCGGCCTGGCCTTTCAGTTCGGCCATCAACTGCTTCATAACCTGCCCCATACCTTTGACATCGGTTACGCCCAATTCAGCGATGATAGTCTCGGCTTTGGCCTTAATTTCCTCTGCTGACATTTGTTCCGGCAGGTAGCTCTCCAGGATGGTTAATTCGGCTTGCTCTTGTTGCACCAAATCATCCCGCCCGCCTTTTTGGAACTCAGCGATAGAGTCCCGACGTTGTTTGGCCTGTTTAGCCACCACCCCCAGCGCAGCTTGATCGTCGAATTCAGTTTGCGCCTCGATTTCCGCATATCTAATGGCCGACTTCAAGGTGCGGAGCGTTTGGGTGCGGATTTTATCGCTGCTTTTCATTGCCTGTTTTAAATCATCGTTCAGTTGGTCTTTAAGGCTCATCTGATTTGCTCCTATCATTTTATTGGGTGTTAGTAATTATAAAGTTAAGGAGTGGGGTGTCAATATAAAGATGGTTTGAGGTGAGGGGGCAAAAGTGCACTTTTGCCCCCTCGAATTCTGTTGGGTAGAGGAATTTTTTAAAATTTAGCCCATGCCTCGCATCTTGCGCCCACCCATCAGGTGGAGATGCAGGTGAAATACTACTTGCCCGGCCTTTGGGCCATTATTGATAATCAGGCGATACCCTTCGGTGATGCCTTCTTCTTGGGCCAGTTTGGCCGCCGTTAGCAATAATTTGCCCAATACCGCCTGGTCTGCTGAAGTGGCTTCATCAACAGAGGCCAAATGTTTATTGGGTACAATTAAGATGTGCGTGGGCGCTATGGGGTTGATGTCTCTAAAAGCGGTCACCTCGTCATCTTGATAAATGGGTGGCCCGCCCATTTCCCCCGCCACAATTTTGCAAAAAATACAATCTTGATTCATTTTGCCTCTCCCTAAAATTGATTATCAAATGGGAAATGACCAGCCGGCTTTTATTTCTCAGTTCTGATGGCTCTGTTCCGCCTTTGGGTCATCTCTTAATAATTACCTGAGTTCGGGATAAGGATTGAGTAAAAGTCACTCCTGCATGGTAAAATGGGGCAAAAATGAACCAGATAGACCCCCAGGAGGTA
>JAFGDY010000119.1 GCA_016931895.1 Anaerolineae bacterium | reverse complement strand
CGGTACTGCCGGGAGCGCGGCATCGCCTGGTTTGCCTCGTGTTGGGATGAGGAGGCGGTTGAATTTATGGCGCAGTTCGACCCGCCGCTGTACAAGGCCGCTTCGGCTTCCCTCACCGATCACGCGCTGCTCAAAAAAATGAAAGCCACAGGCAAACCATTGATGATCTCCACCGGCATGTCACATATGGTTGAAATTGAGGCCGCCGTGGAAAGCGTTGGCCTCGATAACCTGCTCATTGCCCATTCTACATCTGCGTACCCCTGCCGGGTGGAAGAACTCAACCTGAAAATGATCCACACGCTCAAGGCAATTTATCCCGGGGTGCCGGTTGGCTACTCCGGGCACGAGGTAGGGCTGGCCCCTACCTGGGCTACCATCAGCCTGGGCGCCACGTTTGTGGAGCGGCACATCACCCTGGATCGGGCCATGTGGGGCAGCGACCAGGCCGCCTCGGTAGAAATTATTGGCCTGCACAACCTGGTGCGCAATATCCGCGATATTGAAAAATCGTTGGGCAACGGCGTCAAGCGTGTTTATCCCAGCGAAATGAACGCGCTGCAAAAATTGCGCCGGGTTAAAACACCACTGTTCTATCAGGGCCGAGATCATTGCCTTATTGAACCAGCCACTGCCGGTCAGCAAGCAAACTTGGTCTGAAACGCCGGCCAGTATCTTCTCAAGTTTCCTGCATGATACCCGATGAGGGTCATATGGCCCATAAAGCCGGGCGGATGGGTTAAATAGCCAAGACAAGTGTACCCCAGTGTCGCCTAAAATAAATAGGACTTACGCACATTCCAGAGGTGACAGTCACTTTGTAAGTGACTGTCACCTCTGGAATGCAGCAACGATTTGCGTAAGTCCTAATAAACCTAAATTTCCAACATGCGGTAAAACAACTATAATCCAGGAAAACGATATTCTTTCTTCAAAAATACCTCTTACTGAGTGTAAGAGGAAATAATATGACAAAGTTACAACCGGCACCAACTCACTATACGGTCAGGAACCTGGGGATTTCACACCAATTCATCATTTCCAGCCGCAAAATTTGGTACGTGATGGCTACTACAGGGTTCGGTGTGCTTATTTGGACAATTGGATGCATCACCCTTGCTATTTTCTTGCCGGGCCTGTTCAACAGTATGCTCAATGCCACAGACGGACAAGAAATCGGCGTGTTCCATGTAGCTATTGCCGTCGTTCTGCTGGCTTCTCTGGTATTTTGGATATTCCTGGGTGTATTCATTGTGCGGATATTCCTGTGGCACATTGGCGGGAAAGAAATCATAGAAATCACCCCGCAATCAATCAAGCTACGCCGCCAAATTTTCAACTTGGGGCGAACGAAAGTGTATCCCCTAAAACACGTCAAAAATTTGCGCTTTGCCCCGCCAGCGCAAGCGCCTGATCTTCCAGATATAGCCGTAGACCCTTACGGTATCAGCTTAACGATTGATTGGCTGGCGTTTGAATATGATAAAAAAACAATTTGGTTTGCCCGCAGCCTCAATGAGACAGAGGCCAGGCATCTTTTGAAGGCCATTCAGCAACATCTTGTTCAAGGGGCAAGTTAACATCTATGATTCATAGAACAACTTATTCGTTTCTTAAGCACCTTCCGAGTGGCTCAAATAGGCCATATAATCATCCAGGGCACGTTGATTATGTTCAAGCATAAGCTGAGTCACGTGATCAGAATTGCGGGTGCGCAACGTAATCAAAAAATCTCGATACTCCTGCTGCGCTGTGGGAATGCGGCGGGCAAACGCTTCGCTAAAACAATGTCGTCGCAAACGCTGCCAGTGATCGGCTGTTCGGAGTAAAAGGTTTCTGAGCAAAGGCATATTTGCTTTTTCGCTGATACAAGAATGCAGTTCAATTTCATATTGCGACCACTGTTCAGGGTCATCCACAACCCCATCCATCCGGTGGAACATCGCTTCCAGCTCGGTAAAATCAAGCTCGTTCATTTTTTGACATGCGGCCCGCGCGCTAATAATTTGTAAAGAGGTTAAAACTTCAAAAATTTCTTGAAAGAGTTCCTGGTGAATCTTGGTAACTTGTGCGCCATGCGCTTCGATGGTGACCAGGGAATCAGATTCTAGCTGCTGCAATGCTTCTTGGATAGATGTTGAACTCATGCCAAAATCCGTGGAAAGTTCATCAATATCCAAATTTACGCCGGGCCGTAACTTTCCGGTGAGTATTTTTTCCCTCAGAATTTCATACGCCAAAGCATTCTTCTTCTGCACCATTGTCTTTTAACCCAATAGATTGCCTGCGTATATATATTACCATCCACTACCTACCATAAAAGCAATTTTATTATAGCCAAAAATACCCAGGTTATTCGGATAATAACTGGACTATCTCGGATAAAAACGGGTTTCTGTTTGGGGCTATTCTTTATCTGGCTCGCTTGCGATAAACACGCGGGGATAGGCCGGCCTGTTTGCGAAACACCCGGCCAAAATAAGAAGGATCGTTGAAGCCCACCAAAAACGCTACCGCCGTGATAGATTTTTTGGTATTACGCAGTAAGGCTTTGGCATGCACAATACGATAACGATTTAAGTATTCCCACGGGGAAATGCCCAATTCTTGGCGAAAAATTTGCCCCAGATAATCTTTGTTGACTCCCACGGCCTCGGCAATTTCTTGGCGGGTGAGGGTGTTGGCGTAATGTTGGTGAAAATAGGCAATGGTCCGTTTAACCAGAGCGCTGGTATGGGGCGGAAGCATATCGGTGCCAAACAGGGCGCGGTGCAGCGTAGCCATCGCCTCAACTTCTGATAAAATCCCTTTACTTTGCAGCGTAACCAGGGCATGCTGTTCAAGCCGCTTCACATCGTCAAGGGTAAGCGAGTGCCCGCTTAAAATTACCACCGGCACACTGCGGGTTTGTTCATCGGCCCGCATTTGCTCCAGAACGTCAAAGCCATCCTTTTCCGGCATAACCAAATCTAATATTACCAAACTGGGTATTGTTTGGGCCATTTTTGCTAAAGCCACCACTCCATTATGGGCAATTTCAATGGGGAATCCGGGCAGGCTTTTGGCCACCATGCCCCGATACAGCTCGCAGATTTGCGGGTCATCATCCACAATTAAAATGGGGCCGGTTACTTCGGGCGGGCACAGGGCATTAATGGCGTCTAATAAAGTTTCACCACCCACCGGCTTGACCAGCAGGTTGGTTAGCCCGGTAGTGGTTTCTGCTTCATTTCCTTTTTCTCGTTGATACAAGATAAAGGGAATTTGATTCAGGCGGGGGATATTGCGTAATTGCTGCATCATTAACCAATCGTTGGGCGGAGCATTGGCAAAATCCCAGGCCAATGCCGTAGGTTGAACCTCGGCCAGCACTTGTTCAAGGTCGTCATCAAGTTGAAGCTGGCGAATTTTTAACCCCTGGCGTTGGCTGAGGTTGATAATTTCATTTGGCGGCCGGTCTTGGGTCGAAATCACCAAGATGACGGACTCCGCAAATGGCTTGAATGAAGCCGGTTGGTCGCCCAGACTGGGTAAGGGCAGGTGAACATGAAACGTGCTGCCCTGGCCTGGCCGGCTATCCAGATGGATTAATCCCCGATGCAGGGTGACCAACCGGCGGGTAATAGATAACCCTAAGCCCAGGCCTGCTGTGTTTTGGCCGGTTTTCTCTCCGGTAACAAATGGCTCAAAGATTTGTTCTTGCATATTGGCCGGAATACCAATGCCGGTATCTTGAACCCAGATATGGAGATACGGCGGTGCAACATCAGCGCCCAGTTCAATCTGCCCTTTATCGGTAAACTTACGAGCGTTGCCCAATAAATTGAGCACAATTTGCCGCAACCGGATTGGATCGGCCTGGATAATGGGCAAACGATTGGGCAATTGCAAGCGCCATTCAACCGCGCTTACCAAATCTGGGTCTTCTGTCATATCTTGAAAAATATCTGAAAGAAATTTTTGCGGGTTGATCAGTTCAAGGTTTAAATCAAGTTCGTCAATTTCAGCGCGGGATAAATCTAACAAATCATTGATAACGTGTTGCAGGTGTTTGGCGTTCCGGTGGATATGCTCAAGACCTGTGAGCAGGCTAGACGATAAAACGGTATCGGACGACTGTAGTTCTTTGCGGGCCAGTTGGGTATATCCTAAAATGATATCGAGAGGGTTACGCAGTTCGTGCGTTACATTGGCCAGCAACCGGGTTTTAAGTTGATCGGCTCTTTCGGCGGTGATTCGGGCCTGGAGGGCTTCATTGTACAGTTGCACGTTTTGTTTAAAAAGCTGGGTTCCCTTTAAAACACTGCTTATTTGTCTACAAAGCGCCTTAAGAATATGTCCGGTCTCTATCTCCCCTTCAAAAACAACAAAGCCCTGTTGTTCATTTTGGAAATATAGCGGCTGAACAACTAACGTGGCGCGCTGTTCGCTGGAAAGCAAATCGGCTGGTACGAGTTCTTTTGCCGGGAAACGTCGTCCTGCCGGCCGTAGTTTGATCCGACCAGCCTGATTGTACGCCAGCATGAGGCGGGCCCACCCGGCAGGGAAATCCGGATTTTCATAAAGGGAAAGGTAACAGCCGGTAATATCTAATTGTGGTAATTTCTGGGCCAATACGTCCATGAGTTCGCTCAATTCAAAACTGGTGATCAGCGTTTGACTGATCTCTCGTAAAACTTGGCTTTGTTGCTCAGTTTGGAATTGCAGCGCTAATTGCGTATGTTGGCCAATCTCGCCAATTAATACCCGGCCTTGTTGCCAGAGGTCCTCGGCCTGGGCCAATCTGCCGGGTTCAATGAAAGGTAGTAGCTGACGACGCATAACGGATAAGGCTCTTTGCCATACGGTCAGATTGCTGCCGACTGTAGTCATCTGGTTCAAAGTTTCTTCTAACGTTGGCAGAAAGATATCTGTGGCTTTTCCCTGCACTTCGGCCACAAAAGTATCCAACAATTGTTCTGCACAATGGTGAACCTGCTCTCCGGTATAAATGCGCAAGGCTTGAACCATCTCAGCAATAATCATCGTACGATGCGAGACCAACATTGCCGTAAGATTCTGAAAAGTGGGCGGAGTTGAACCGTGGTTACCGGTTTCGGCGGCAATGCGGGCGGAGGCCTGTAAGACAGCCTGGGAGGCACAACCACATGAACGGCGCACAACCAACTTGGTCGGCAAAGCAGTTTGGGCGGGTATGTCCTGGCCTGCAATCATAGCCATTAATAATTCAGCCGCATAGTTGACCTGTTCGCGGAAGGGAACCGTGACCGAAGTTAAAAGAGGGTTAGCCGCCCGCGCCTCTTTCGAGTCGTTCAAACCAACCACCGCCACTTCACCGGGAACCTGAATGCCGCGCTGTTTAAGCGCTTTCAGGGCGCCAATAGCCAACAGGTCGCTGGCGCCTACTACAACCTCAACATCAACTTTCGGCTGCAAGCCCCGCTCGTCAAACAAAACCCGGATCATGTCACGGCCGGTGGACTGGGCCCAATCGCCGGGTGGGGCGATCAGGCGGGGGTCAACCGGCAATCCGTACGATTTCAGCACGTCAAGATAGGCATCGTATAGTGTTTGGGCAGTTCGATGGTGTTCCGGACCGCGGATGAGGGCTAATCGCCGGTAGCCGTGTTCTTCAATGAGGTGAGCCATTAAAGCTTGCATACTTTGGGCATCTTCTTTATACACCGACGGAAGGCCCGGAAAGTTTTGCCCCAGGCTAACAATGGGCAAAGGGTGAAAGCGTTCGTAAAACTTGCGGTGTGTCTCGGTATCAATGTATGTCCCCATAGACGAAGTCCAGCTAATTAACCCGTCTACGCGTCCGGCACTGACCAAGTTGTAGAGCGCGTTAGCCTGGGCATGAAATCCTTGCGGATCTTGTAATATGCCGCCGGCAAAACAGATCAGATTAACCCCATGCTTTTCAGCCGCCCGGGCCACCCCCGAATAAAAGGCAAAGCCAACTTCATCCTCTATCTGCGGAGCCAGATAACCAATGGTTAAATGTTTTGATGGCTTGCTGCTGAGAGAGTTTTGTTCCTGGGCTATAAATGTATCTTTGTGCTCCACGGTCACTACTCGTTCCCAATTGATTCAAGCTTCTACCTATAGTGTAAAAAAAAATAGAATTCTGGCAATTGGCTTGGATGAGTCTGATAAAACAACAAAAAACAAAATCTAGTTTTTATCCGAATTGCTCTAGTTATTATCCGAATAATTAAAAACTTCTTGGACTATAATGGAATTACGATTCCAAGTTAAGGTTGGGCCTATTATTTTTAATTTTGCTGTGATTAAGTTACAGACAGGAGAAAAGAGCGTTGGCCGAAGCGATAACGAGCAACAAATTACTGCTTGAAGTGAACAACCTGAAGATGCACTTTCCTATCAAGCGCGGCTTTTTCCGGCCAAAAATAATTGGCCATGTTAAAGCGGTGGATGGGGTGAGTTTACACATCCGCGAAGGAGAGACCCTGGGCTTGGTTGGCGAGAGTGGCTGCGGCAAAACAACAACAGGTCGCGTTATTTTACGGGCCTACGAACCTACCGGCGGCGAGGTGTGGTTTGCCGACCGTAACATGGGCCGGATCAACGTGACCACCCTGGATAAGCCGCAGCTCAAAGCAATGCGCCAGAATATGCAATTGATTTTTCAAGACCCCTTCGCCTCGCTCAATCCCCGGATGAACCTGTTGCAGATTGTGGGCGAACCTTTACTGGTGAACGGCATTGCCCGCGGCAAAGTGCTAGAAGAACGGGTGGCTGAACTTTTGAAGGTGGTGGGGTTGCGGCCAGAGTACATGAGCCGTTACCCGCATGCTTTCAGTGGCGGGCAACGGCAACGCATTGGTATTGCTCGCGCCCTGGCACTTAACCCCCAACTGGTCATCTGTGACGAGCCTGTATCGGCGCTGGATGTTTCTATTCAGGCCCAAACCCTCAACTTGCTGCAAGACCTTCAGGGTGAATTTGGCCTCACCTATTTATTTATCTCTCATGATTTGAGCGTTGTTGAACACATCAGTGACCGGGTGGCAGTCATGTACGTTGGCAAGCTTGTCGAGAGCGCCGCCACCGATGATTTGTTCACCAAACCCAAACATCCTTACACCGAAGCATTGCTCTCGGCTGTGCCCAAACCTGACCCGCGCCAGCGTGGTGAGCCAATTGAATTGCCGGGTGACGTGGCTGACCCGGCCAATCCGCCCCCGGGCTGCTACTTCCACCCGCGTTGTCAATATCGAGTGGATCGCTGTGAAATCGAATCTCCAACCTTGCGGGAGATTGCCCCGGAACACTTTGTTAGTTGTCATCGAGCTAAAGAGTTGCAGTTAGCAGGCGTCCTTAGCTCGGTCAAGTCAGTAGTTTAAATATGTTGTGTCTGGACTTTTACCGGGCGGGATGAAGGCAATGCCTTGATCTACCCCAAGTTAAACCCGAAACAAGTTTACGAAATGCTGTATTAAGCGAAAGGAGGTGAGGACCCTACAAATAGGCAAAAGGAAGTAAATCATCTCTCTATGGTAGAAGAACAGGTTACATATTAATATTTTTTATTTTGTTTACCTTGAATCCAAGGAGGTAGAAAATCATGGCACAGAAACGAATAATAAGTAGACGTAAGTTCTTACAGTTATCCACATTGGCTGCGGCGGGCGCAGTGGCGACAGCTTGTGCAGGCGCAGAACCTACCGAAGCGCCCGTGCAAGAAGCACCAACCGAAGCACCGGCTGAACCAACCGAAGCGCCGGCTGAACCAACCGAAGCACCGGCTGAACCAACCGAAGCACCGGCTGAACCAACCGAAGCGCCAACTGAAGCTCCGCCTGCCGCTACCGGCGGCGAAGCCCCGATGCTGGCCGAACTGGTCGCCGCGGGCGAATTGCCCCCTCTGGCCGAACGCCTGCCCAAGAATCCCGCCGTTATCCCGGTTAACGATGGGATCGGCAACTACGGCGGCACCATCCGCCGTGGCTTTAAGGGTGTTTCCGACCGCTGGGGCCCCACCAAAATGAACGACCACTTTTACGCCTGGTTTGACATAGACCTGAACCTGATCCCTCATTTGGCCGAATCCTGGGAAACCAACGACGACGCCAGCGAGTGGACCTTCCACCTGCGTGAAGGCACCAAGTGGTCCGACGGCGTTGAGTTTACCACCGATGACCTGGTGTGGTGGTACGAAAACGTGATGCTCAACACCGACCTCTTCCCCGCGGTGTACACCAAATGGACTGCCGGCCCCGAGAGAACCCCCATGGAACTGGAGGCAATTGACAAATATACCTTTAAGATGAAATTTGTCCAGGCCATGCCACTCTTTATCTACGACCTGACTCGTGGGGTGGGGATGGAAGCCTTTGGCGTAGGGAATACCGTACCCAGCCATTACATGAAGCAGTTCCACCCCAATTTTGGCGATAAGGACGCCATCGAAGCGGCAGCCAAAGAGGCTGGTTTTGAGAGCTGGGCGCAATATTATCTGGAAAGTAGGGACTATTGGTACATGAATCCTGAACGCCCTGGTCTTGGCCCATGGTTGGCCAAAAACGCGCTCTCGGAGGAGTTGTTTGTGATGGAGCGCAACCCCTATTTCTACGGGGTAGACCCCGAAGGCAACCAACTGCCCTATGTTGACCACGTCAACCACCGCCTGTTTGAGGCGGACGAGGTTTTTAACCTGTGGATCACCAACGGCGAAATCGACTTCCAGCAGCGCCGGGTTGCCATGTCTAACTACACGCTCTACAAGGAAAGCGAGGAGTCTGGCGACTACCGCGTTTTCGTCCAGAAAAACGCCAATCACGTGGCTATGCAACCAAACCAAACCACCAAAAACGAGCGGCTGCGGGAATTCTTCAATGACCGCAATGTGCGCATCGCCCTCTCGCTGGCCGTCAATCGCGACGAGCTAAACGAGCTGGCTTATGATGGATTCTATAAGCCACGCCAGTACAGCCCCATGGAAGAATCGCCCCAGTACTACCCCAAACTGTCCAATGCCTACATTGAGTACGACCCGGATGAGGCCAACCGCCTGCTGGACGAAGCCGGCTACGCCGAAAAGGATGCCGACGGTTTCCGCTTGTGGAAGGACGGCAGTGGGGAAACCCTGAGCTTCATCATCGAGGGCACGGCCGAGGCCGGCACGCCCGACGAGGACGGGGCCCAGTTGGTGGCAAAATACTTTGCCGACGTGGGTGTTAAGGCGACGTACAGTTATGCCGAACGCTCGCTGTACACCGAACACTTCGAGTCCAACGACATCGAAGCCGCCTTTTGGGGCGGCGACCGGACCCTCCTGCCCCTGGCGCCCCTGGCCCCCATCTTCCGGGGGACCATGCGTGACCGCCCGTGGGGCAACGCCTGGGGTATGTGGTGGGACGATCCCAGTGACCCCAACGCCGAAGAGCCACCCGAGGGCCATTGGATCTGGGATATCTGGGACATCTGGGACGAAGTCTCGCAGACACCCGACCCGGATAAGCAGACCGAGTTATTCTCTGGGATACTTGATATCTGGGCTGAAGAGTTGCCGATGATTGGCTTCCTGGGTCAGCAGCCGGTGCCGTGTATTGTTAAGAATGGCTTCCGGGGCTACCTGGAAGGGATGCCGGTTGACGACACCGTTGCCGACGAACACTTACTGGGGCCGGAAACCCATTACTGGGAAGACCCTGAAAATCATGTGTAGTTAGTAGCAAGCGTTGTATCTTGTGGGGGCAGGCTTCATGCTGCCCCCCACAGAGAATAAATGAGTTCCCGGATTGTAAATGCCGAAGGTATTCAATGGCTGTTTCTAAGTATCATACACGGTGATGTTTTGGAGGTAATATATGCTAGGTTATATCCTGCGGCGTGTTCTGCTGATGATCCCCACCCTGCTCGTCATCTCGCTCATTTCCTTTTTTATTATCCAACTCCCGCCGGGCGATTTTTTAACCTCTTATGCCGCCCAAATGAGATCTCAAGGTGATAACATTGACCAGGAAAGGATTGAAAACCTGAGAGAACGCTACGGGTTGGGCCAACCCATCTACATGCAATACTACAAGTGGATGAGTGGTATCTTTTTGCGGGGTGACTGGGGTCAGTCTATGGAATGGCAGAAACCGGTCAAAGACCTCATCTGGGAGCGGCTGGCCTTAACCGTTATGCTTTCCCTGGTAGCCATTTTGGTCAGTTGGTTTGTGGCCATTCCGGTGGGAGTCTATTCGGCTACCCATCAATATTCAATCCCCGATTACGTGATGAGTATTATCAGTTTTGTGGGGGTGGGCACGCCCGGCTTTTTGCTGGCCCTGATTGTCATGTGGGTGGCCATGAGCCAGTTGGGGCTGAATGTGGGGGGGCTGTTTTCGGAGGAGTACCTGTTGGCCCCGTGGAGTATAGATAAAGTGATAGATATGCTCAAACACCTGTGGATTCCCGTGGTGATCATCGCGCTGGAGAGTACGGCGGGGAGTATCCGCACCACCCGCGCCAACTTGCTTGATGAACTGAACAAACCCTACGTGGAAACGGCCCGCGCCAAAGGCCTGACCGAGGGCAAATTGATTTGGAAATACCCGGTGCGGGTTGCGTTGAACCCTTTCTTTAGCACCGTTGGCTGGTCGCTGGCCGCCTTGATTTCCGGCCAAACCTTGATTGCCGTTGTGCTCAGTTTGCAGACAACCGGGCCGATGATGTTACGCGCCCTGTTATCTCAAGATATGTACCTGGCCGGCAGCTTTCTGCTTTTATTGAGTACACTGACCGTTATCGGTACGCTCATCTCGGATATTCTGTTGGCGTGGGTCGATCCCCGCATCCGGCTGGGAGGTTAAAGCAATGAACAGAGATGACTTAGAAATGCTCGAAGATAGCCAGGGTGAAGAAAGCCACGGGATCGACGACCTGGATGTAGTAGAAGATATCACCTCAGAAGAAGAGAAAGTATATGTTGCCTCTTACTGGCAATTGATGTGGTGGCGATTTCGCAAACACAAAATGGCCGTCATCAGTGTTATTATTTTGATACTATTCTATTTTGTGGCCCTTTTTCCCGGGTTTGTTGCGCCTTACGATCCCGAGCAGTATTTTGCCAAATACAAACTGGCCCCGCCTTCCGATATTCACCTTATAGATACCGAAGGCCAATTACAGCGGCCATTTGTTTACAAAATTGTCCGATCAAAAGATCCCGAAACACTCCGCAATCTTTACACCGAAGATACCACTACCCGCTACCCCATTCAGTTCTTTGTTCGTAGTTCTGAATATAAAGTACTTGGCCTCTGGACCACAGATATCCATCTTTTTGGTTTGCCCGTTCCCCAAGAAGAACAAGGTCTCTTCTTGTTTGGAGCCGACCGTCTGGGACGAGATGTATTTTCCCGTACCTGTAAGGGAACCCAAATTTCGCTCTCGATTGGCCTGGTTGGCGTGTTAATGAGTTTGACCCTGGGTATTGTTTTGGGAGGCATGTCGGGATACTACGGCGGCGCGCTTGATGTTATCATTCAACGAGTCATTGAGTTCATCCGCACCATTCCCAGTATCCCGCTATGGATGGCCCTCAGCGCCGCGTTGCCTTCTGATTGGTCTATTATACAAACCTACTTTGCCATTACCGTCATCCTGTCGCTGATTGGTTGGACCTGGATGGCCCGGGTGGTGCGTGGCCGTTTCCTGGCCATGCGTGAAGAAGACTTTGTCATGTCGGCCCGCTTGGTTGGTTCCGGCGAGATGCGCATTATTCTGCGGCATATGCTGCCCTCTTTTCTAAGTTATATCATTGCTGCCCTTACGCTGGCTATCCCCGGCATGATCCTGGCCGAAACCGGCCTCAGCTACATTGGCTTGGGGTTGCGGGCGCCGGCCATCAGTTGGGGTGTCTTACTCCGTGAAGCCCAAAATGTGCGATCGCTGGTTTTGGCCCCTTGGGTGTTGATCCCGGCCTTAGCCGTGATCATTGCCATACTTGCCTTTAACTTTGTGGGTGACGGTCTGCGTGATGCCGCCGATCCCTACTCGCGTTAGGGCCTAACCCGTGAAATCTCTGTCCAAAGAATAAGGATTTCCGGCAGCAACTATCTTTTGTTCCCGGCTTTGGCCGGTTTAGGAAACCTGTTATGGAAAATAATAACGTACTGCTTGATGTCAATAATTTGAAGACCTACTTTTTTATGGATGAAGGCACCGCCCGCGCCCTGGATGGCGTTGATTTCCAGGTTAAACGCGGCCAAACCCTGGGCGTTGTGGGCGAGAGCGGGTGCGGCAAATCGGTTACTGCCCGCTCTATTTTGCGCATCGTGCCTCGGCCCGGCCGAATTGTCGAAGGCAAGATCACCTATTACCTGCCTGTCGAAAATGGTACACTAACGGAAGTGATAGATTTGACGGAAGTGAACCCTAAAGGTACCCTCATTCGTAGTATTCGTGGCGGGCAAATTGCCCTGGTGCCGCAAGAACCGATGACCTCGCTCAGCCCGGTGCATACGTTGGGCAACCAGATCAGCGAAGCCATTGTGCTGCATCAGTCCGTATCCAAGGCCGAAGCCCGAGAAAAAGCTATTGAAATGTTGAACCTGGTAGGGATGCCCCAACCCAGCCGCACCATTGATCGTTATCCGCACGAACTGAGCGGCGGAATGCGCCAGCGGGGGGTGATAGCGATGTCGTTATCGTGCCATCCCAACTTACTCATTGCCGACGAGCCAACCACTGCCCTGGACGTGACCACCGAAGCCGCCATTTTAAAACTCATGCGCCAGTTACAAGATGAACTGGGCATGGCCATTATGTTCATCACCCACAACCTGGGGGTGATAGCGCAGATGACCGAGTATGTTATTGTGATGTACATGGGCAAAGTGGTTGAAGAAGCGGATGTTGACACCATCTTTTATAACCCCAAACATCCATACACCCAGGCGCTGCTCCAGTCTATCCCTCGTCTGGGCCAAAGAACCCGGGAACGACGGCGGCTGGAATCAATTAAGGGCACCGTACCCGACCCCTATTCTATCCCCAAAGGTTGTTCTTTCCATCCGCGTTGCAGCCAGAGAATTCCTGGCGTGTGCGACCAAAAAGACCCGCCTTACATTGAGGTTGGCGAGAGGCATAAGGTCCGCTGTGTTTTGTATAAATAAACTAATAACGGGGCAAATTTATCTGGGGGGATAAATGCGATGAAAGTGATGCTCTTTTTCCCACCACATTGGACTCCCGCGATGCCGCATCTGGCTGTGCCCACCCTCACCGCCCACCTGCGCGCGCACAATGTGGACGTTATTCAACGCGATCTTAATATTGAGGTTTTTGATGCTGTTTTGAGCCGCGACTATCTCCGTCAGGTGCTCAAGCGTCTGCGTCAGGATAAGCGGCGGCCGGCCCGTCATATTTGCCCACCACAAGAGATGATGCAGTGGGCGCTGGATCACGGCCCCACGCTGGTCGAGCGGGTTGAGCACGCGATCAACGTCGTTCGTAGCGAGGCGTTTTTGGATGGGCCAATCGGCGTAGAGGCTTTCTTGACGATGTTTCAATGTCTGAACCTGGCTTCATTGCCCTTTTATCCGGCCTCGCTGAACCTTTCTACCTACACGCCGCCCTATCCGGTGGATCGAAGCAAAAACCTGCAACGCGCCATGCACGATCCGGCGCACAACATGTTTCTTGACCTGTTCAAGCGGCTGGTCATCCCCGACATCAAACGCGAGCAACCCGATATTGTGGGCATCTCCATCCCTACGCTGGAACAAATGCTGCCGGGCGCTACCCTGGCCTATCTGATCAAAGAAGCCGGTCTGCCGTGTCACGTGACTACCGGCGGCCCGCACATCACCATGCTGCGTGAGGCAATTCCGCAGGCGTCTGCCTTTTTTGATTGGTTTGACAGCGCGGTAATTTTTGGCGGTGAAACGCCACTGCTACGCCTGGTTGAAACGCTGGCCGGCAATGGCGACCTGTCGCAAGTGCCCCATTTGATTTACCGCGACGGCGACCGGGTGCGGACCACTGCAAATCACGAATTGGAGCCGGGTTTTGACCCGCTGCCCTTGCCTGATTTTGACGGTCTGCCCCTGGACCGCTATTTGGTTCCCAAGTTGGTGTTGCCGCTGCGTACCGCGCAAGGCTGTTACTACGGCAAATGCGCTTTTTGCAACGTGGATTACGGCGGGCCATCTTCCTACAAGCCACTCCAGTCCCAGCGAATTGTTGACCAGATGGTGGCTCTCCATAAAAAATACGGCACGCAGCACATCTTTTTTGCCGATGAGGCCATCACGCCGCGCAACCTGCGCGATATGGCGCCCATCTTGGCCCAGCAATATCCGCCCATTTACTGGTGCGGCTGTGTTCGTTTTGAAAAACCGCTCACCCGCGATATTTTGAAGAAGGTGGCCCAGGGCGGCGGCTGTATGTTGCTCTTTGGGCTGGAAACCGCCTCAAAACCTATTATGGCAGCCATGGCCAAAGGCACCCAACTGGAACACATGGGACGGATTCTGCAAGAAAGCGCCGCCGCCGGCATCTGGAACCACACCTTCTTCTTCTTTGGCTTCCCCGGCGAAACCATTGAAAACGCCCAGGAAACGGTCAACTTTATTTACCAAAACAAATACGCCATCCACTCGGCCTCACCGGGCGCGTTTGCCCTGGAGCGATACTCCCCGGTTCACCGCTACCCCGAAACCTATGGCCTCAAACGCATCATCGAAGACCCAGAGCGCGACCTGGCCATTTACTTTGATTACAAGGTTGAATCGGGCATGGATGAAACCATGGCCGAATTGGTGGTCTCCCGTTTTGTGGACAACCTGCCGGAAAAACGGTTTGGTCATTACTACATGACCGACGCCTACCGCTTTCTTTATGCCGCGCATTTGCGGGAAACAGGGCTACCTCATCCGCCATGGGTAGTTCCTGAAAAAATTGCAACACCAGTTTAACATTCATTAAACCTCATTGAGAGAGGTTTTTTCTATGGCAGACAACACCAAATTGTCTGCCCGCAAAAAATTTTATGCCAGGAATCTAAATCTAAGGAGTCAACCCATGCCCATCGCCTACCTTGGTTACAATCTGCAAAACG
Organism: Anaerolineae bacterium; assembly: GCA_016931895.1. NCBI lineage: Bacteria > Bacillati > Chloroflexota > Anaerolineae > Anaerolineae bacterium. The sequence continues at coordinate 3,864 of JAFGDY010000119.1, read as the reverse complement.
GTTACATTCACAATTGGTTAGTGGCCGGGCCTCAAGCTATTGCCGTGCCGGACCTGGACCGTTTTGCCGGGGACGATTTTAAACTTCAAATTGACCGTCACTACCATCAGGCAGATTCCGGCATCACCCAGCCGCCGGTTGAACATACCACTTTCTCCATTGGCGATACCGAATTGCGCTGGGATTATTTGAGCTGCCGCGACGACCACTTTGTTGACCGCTCTGCTTTTTACCACACCTGCCATTATTTACAAACCTGGGCCTACGCCCGTGTGGCCAGTACGACGACCCAAGACGTAACCTTCATTCTGACCACTCACGGTCCGGCAGACATCTGGCTCAACGGCCGGCACATTTATCGCCACGAGCATTTTTATCACCCGATGCCTCGCAGCGTTTCCGTTCAAACCACGCTTGAAGACGGGCATAATGAAATTTTGGTGCGTTTTGCCAACGTTGCCACCCGCGATTGCCCGTATGCGATGGCCCTGCAACTTGTAGGTATCACCGTGGATGATGATCAAGACAATGTTGTGTTTCTGCCCACCGCTAACGGCGATGTAGCTCGTTTTCAAACCCTGGAGCAAATGTTTGAGGCCGCTTACCTGGACCGCGACGTGTACGTGTGGGACGACAAAATCATCCTGCGCCTGCCGGAAGATATGCCGCCGCCGACCACGGCCGCGGTGCGATTTCAATCACCCGCCAACCGCATTTACCTGGAATCGCTTAAATTTGGCGAAAATAAAAAAACCAATGAGACCCGGCTGAGTCAGGCCTATCATTTCCCGGAAGGCCCCTATCGGGCGGTATTGATGCCGCACCCCAAAGAGTTCCACGAAGGCAACATGCGCATCCACCGCGATATTCCTTTTTACCTGATGCGCAATCGCTATTCCCAAACGCTTTACGGCACCTACCCGGAACGCCGCCGCGAAGCCCTGGAAGACGCTGCCCGCCGCGAGCAAAATGTTTTTTCCGAAATTGCCAAAATGGCCCTGGGCGCGTGGTCTCAGGTTCGCCTCGACGCCATCCTGGAAAGCATCGAAAATATCAACCGGCGCGCGGATTGCAGCGATTTTTACTTGGCCGGATTGTTGGGAATGTTGTATCGTTACGGCGATGACCCATCGTTTCCGGCAAAAATTAGAGAACCGCTGGAAGCCTGCATTCTCAACTTCAAATATTGGGACGATGAACCGGGCAGCGATGTGATGTGGTACTGGTCGGAAAACCACCAAATCCTCTTCCACACCTGCGAAATTCTGGCCGGTCAACTTTTCCCCGATAAAACATTTCCCAACGCCAATCAAACCGGCCAATGGCATCGGGAAAAAGGTGAGCGGCTGGCCCTCTCCTGGCTGCAAAAACGGGCAAAAGGCGGCTTTCAGGAGTGGGACTCGAACGTTTATTTTGAAGAAGATTTGCTGGCCTTATCGCACCTGGTTGACCTGGCCGAAAATCCCCAGGTTTACGAATTGGCCGCGGTGATCATGGACAAGATGTTTTTTACCATGGCTGTCAATTCGTACCGGGGCACGTTTGGCTCCACCCACGGGCGGACTTACAGCCCGCACATTAAAGGCGGGCGGTTGGAGTCTACCGCCGGCATTAGCCGTTTGATGTGGGGCATGGGCGTGTTCAACCAGCATATTTTGGGGCCGGTCAGCCTGGCTTGCGCCGTAAACTATGAACTCCCCCCTCTCATTCAACAGATTGCCACCGCTTTGCCCGAAGAAATGTGGAGTCGTGAGCGCCATGCCGGTGAGTTTGAAGAATGGTGCGACCGGAAAACCGGCTCTTGGGAAGTCAACAAAGTCACCTATAAAACGCCCGACTATATGCTTTGTTCGGCGCAGGATTACCGCCCCGGCGAAGAAGGTTCCCAGCAGCACCTCTGGCAGGCGACGATGGGTCCCGACGCGGTGGTGTTTGTCAACCACCCCGCCTGGGTCAGCGAAGAAGGCTCCCATCGGCCCGATTTCTGGCACGGCAATATTATCCTGCCCCGCACCGCCCAATGGAAAGATGTGTTGGTCTCCATCCACAACCTGCCGGAGGACGATTGGCTGGGTTTCACTCACGCCTACTTCCCCGTTTTTGCCTTTGACGAATACGTGCTGCGCGACGGCGCCAACGGCCAGAAATGGGCCTTTGCCCGCAAGGACAACGGCTACCTGGCCCTGACCGCCGCCCAGGGTTTTGAACTTATCACGCGGGGAGATAACGCCTACCGTGAATTGCGCTCCTACGGGCTGCGCAATAGCTGGTTGTGCCACATGGGCCGGGCCGCATTGGACGGCGAGTTTAGCGACTTTCAGGAAAAAGTGCTGGCACTGACCGTAACCTTTGACGACTTGTTGGTCCAATGCGATACGTTGCGCGGCGAGACATTTGCCTTTGGCCGGGAAGGCCCATTGTTGTTGAACGGCCAGGAACAGCCGATCAAGGATTTCAAACATTATGAGAATCCCTATTGTGTGGCCGACCTGTCTGCACCGCAAATGGAAATTGCGTTTGGCGATAAATTGATGAGATTAGAGATGGCGTAAACCACGATACCGGTTCAAGTAAGCATCAAACAACAGACCGGCACGTTGATGACTTCCGCGACCGCTGCGTTTTTAGCGCCGATATGAATAGTGAGGATACGCTGAGCGTGCTGGTCAATTATCGCAACGGGGCCTCGCTCACCTATTTGTTGCACGTTTTTATGCCCTGGGAGGGGTATGTGATTGCCTTTAACGGCAGCAAGGGCCGGCTGGAACATACGATGCAGGAAACTGTCTACATCAGCGGCGACGGTTCGGTGGCCGACGGCACTCGCATCAAAATTATGCCCCACTTCCAACCCGGCTACGAGATGCCGGTTGATAAAAATGGCGGCGGTCACGGCGGGGCCGACCCCGTGAGGCTGCAAGACCTGTTTAATCCGCAAGGAGTCGACAAGTATCAACGCGCCGCCGATTGCCGCTCCGGCGCGTGGTCAATTTTAACCGGCATTGCCGGCAACCATGCCCTGGCACAAAAACGCGCCATCCGCATTGATGAATTGATCCGGGACCTGGCTGAGCCTGACTATCCGCCCATGCCAAAACCAACCGAGGCCATGGACCCGCTGCCCCTCAAACGTTCTACTGCCGTACGCGGTTAAATAAAACCGGGAATCTCGAAGTTAGCTTCGAGATTCCCACATTTTCAAAGGAGAAAATCTTATGAGCAAAGGCCGAATTTATCAAGACCCCCAATTTAAATATAGTGACAGCTACAGCAACCGCGAAGTGACCCAACTCACCAACTATTTGGGCCACTCGCACCATTTTTACTTTACCGACGAATGTTGGCTCAAAGGTGGTCGCTCGTTCATTTTTAAGTCGGACCGGGAGAATGCCAACAACTTCTTCCGCTACGATCTGGACACGGCTATCATCACCCAATTGACCGAATTACAGGACGTTCGGCCGTCCAGCGGTTATTACAGCCTGGCGAATCACGCTCTCTATTACTGGGCCGGGCAAACCTTGTACGAACTGAATATGGACACGCTGGCCGAACGCGCGGTGTACGAAACTACCTCGCCGGAGGTTCGCCCCGGGCGACCGGCCTCCACCGCGGACGGCCAATACATTTGCAGCACGCTGGTTGAATACCCGCCGGAAGATAAACCACGGATTTCGTTTTCCTACTCTCGCTTCCGCGAGTTTTTCAAAAATCCGCCCTTTACCCAAATTGCCCGCATTGAGGTGTCCACCGGCCACGCCGACATCATCCTTGAAGACCGGCGTTACATGACCCACGTCAACACCTCGCCTGCGCTACCGGACATTATGACCTATTGCCACGAAGGCCCCTGGGATTGGGTGG
>JAFGDY010000118.1 GCA_016931895.1 Anaerolineae bacterium | reverse complement strand
CGCCTAAACTGCTCGCCTGGCCCTTTGGCCCTCATTTATGGATGGGGGCCAGCAGCAAGTAGAGCAGTTTTATTACCGGGTAATAATCCTGATAGGAGTAAGATAATGAAACGAGCAATCATTTATGACCGCGCCAGCAGTGAGGGGCAGCGCGATAACTGGTCAAGGCAAGATGCTTTAAGTGTCGGGCCGGAATTGGCGCAAAAACACGGCTTTGATGTCTGGGAAACCAGGCAGGAAGTCAAAAGTGGAGAAGAATTAGCAAACCGGCCTGTGATGAAGGGAATTTTAGAAGAAATCGAGGCGGGGGAAGTTCAAGCGATTATCTGTCAAAACATATCACGTTTGAGCCGGGATGAAGACGGAATCGATGGGCGATATATTAAACAGCTTTGCCGGGAAAACGGTTGTCTGATTGTCACACCTGACATGGTTTATGACTTATCTCAAGAAACACATGACGACATGGCCGACTTTCAGTTTTTGGGCGCGAAATGGTACAAACGCGCCATGATGAAACAGTTAGCTCAGGGATTAAAGGCCCGCGCCCGGCAAGGAAAATTCATGGGTGGTACGCCTATGCTGGGCTACGAGGTTATCTATTTACCGTCAAAGAAAGAGGGTGGTAAGCCGGACAGTGACCTGGCTATCAAACAAGATGAAGTCCCATTAGTCGAAAAGATTTTTGACCTTTACATTGAATTGGGCGGCAATGGGACAGCGAAGGAATTAAACCTGCAGGGTTATCGCAAGCCGCGCAAGAACAAAAAAAATCGGGAAAAGACCGGCCAGGATGACCGCCCGTTTTTTGCAACCGATATTGTCAAAATTGTCCAGAATCCGATTTACGCCGGGTTTGTCACGTGGGGGAAAAACAAAGCGAGTCGGTATCTCAAGGATTTTGATGAGACGATGATTTACAGGGAAGAATTAAAAATCATCCCTATCGAAAAATGGGAACTGGCTAACCGGGAGCGTCAAAGAAGGGTAAGGGATGGATTGCCAAGCGCAAAGTGGACAAATCACCCGTTTGCCAAATTGGTTAAATGTCCTGACTGCGGAGGGGTCATGTATGGTATCACCAAGCGAGATAAACGAAGCGGTAAACTTGCCTTGAGAAACGTCTACCGATGTCACCAGATGACTTTAAGAGGAGTAGGTTGTTCTTTTCAGGGGAGCATTTCTGAGAATGTTGTAGCCGGGGCGGTTATCCCCTTTATTAGCCAGGTATTGAGGGTGCAACTTGACTTAAGCGGAGCATTGGAAGCAGCCGCGAATAAATATGGCAAAACCAGTATCGAGAGCGGGCTGGAAGCGGAAACCAAAGCCGAAATCGCCAAAACTCAGGAAGCCAAACAGCGAATTGTCAAGGCTGTTGCTGATGGTATCTTCACTAATGATGAGGCCGCGAAGCAGATTGCCGAACTGCGGCAAAAAGAGCAACGACTAGAGAGAGAGCTAATCAAGCTGAGTGAACATGAAAAAATCAGAGACGATTACCTGGCCGCGATTCGGGTTCTTGAGGGACAGGACATTGAAAAGACGCTGTACAATATGTTACGAGGCACACAAAAACAACGGCGTATCCTGGGCCGCTTGCTGGCCTTGATTTTTGAGCCGGCCAGCCTGGAGATTCGCAGTGAGGGGAGTGGCAGTAATTGGAAGGGCGAACTGGTTGCCTACCAGTTTACCGAAAAATTTTTTGAATTGATTTGTAGAACCAAATATGAAGACCGTTACGCCGATGTGATTATTCCCCGGGGGGGACGGAATATTAAGGCCATTGAGATGGTGATTGCCCAAATTCAACGGATGTTGGAATCCGGTTTAAAATGACGCTCGATTTTAACTGTCAGGTAACGCCCCGCCGCTACCACTACCAGGGCCGCCGGGATAATCACCATCCATTGCTGTCTGGAAAGGGTAAATCCGTGTGAACCGATGAGCGTCATCAACATTACTCCCGGCAAGCGGCCCAGCAGATTGGCCAAAAAGAAAAACCAAAAAGAAATGGGGCTTAATCCGGCCAGGTAATTGGTGGCGTTGCTGGGGATGATGGGAAACCAAAAAAGGAGCAGAAAAAAGAAAAAGCCTTGTTGTTGAATCATGTGTTCCCAACGGTCAAGGATATTAGCCGGCACCAGGCGATGAACCAGGGGCGTGCCAACCCGCCGGGCCATCACAAAAACAAGCTGGCTGACCAGCACCACGCCGCTTAAATTTAGGGCCAGCCCTGCCAAAAAGCCATATAGATAGCCCGCTGCAATCAGCAGCGGATGGGCGGGAATAAAAACCGTAAGCACCTGTATCCCCAAAATCAACAGGTAAAGTAAAGGCCCCCAAAAACCAAACGGTTCCAGATAAGTGGTCACCGCCTCTTTATCTCCAAAAAAATTGAGCAAGTCTAGCAAATGGCGACGGCCTACCCACACCAGGGCAATAATAGCCAGGGCAATGATTCCTCTCACGAGCCATTTTGCTGCCCGGCGAATTATTGCTTTGGCTTCAAATTTTTCCATCAGCCCACATTTTCATCAATTTGTCTGGCAGAATCCGGCGTTTCTAAAGTAAAATCCGCGGTTAAAAAACGATCAAAAGCCCTCAGACATGCTTTCATGACTGCCTCGCCCAGAGGCACCATTTTAAGGTCAATAAACACGTTTTCTTCAGGGATTTCATCATCCAAGCGCTGCATTTCTTCCCGAAAAATTTGCATCAGTTCGGCTTCATGTTCTTTCAAGAATATCGCCAGGTCGCGGCGGACCAACTCAAAAGCGGCTTTGCGGGTAAAACTTCTGATCATCCGGCTTCTCCTTTCCGGTTAGTAGGTCTGTATATAAAAGAGAACGGGCGAGCCATGATACCGCCCCAGCTTGGTGGCACTGCCACTGCGCCCGGTTTAGAGCTGGCTTTACCACCGGCTATCATCGTGAACAAATACACCTAACAGGCCGGAAACGATGCTGATGATTAAGGCCGAAAAGAAGGTGGTCCAAAAGCCCTCCACACTCAAAATATTTGGCAGCAACCAGTCGGTTAAAGAAAGCATTAAGGCATTGACCACCAAGGTGAACAGGCCCAAGGTGAGAATGATGAGCGGGCAGGTAAGGAACATCACAATAGGCCGGATAATGGCATTGACCAGGCCCAAAACCGCCGCAATAATCACCAAATTAAGCCAGAAAGCGCCGTGAATTTGAAACCCCGGCATTATCCAGGCCGTTATGCCAATGGCTATTGCCAAAATGATCCACCTGAGAAAAAGATAACGCATAATAGAGCCTCCTATGTAAAAGAATAAGGTATGATATTTCAAAAGAAACCTATCTCACTATGATACAACAAACAGGAGGAAATCATCAAATAAAGGTGTTAAATTCTTTTGGACTTTTAGGGGGGTATATTGTTTGCGCCAATTCTTTCAATTTGGGTGGCCAGGCCTCTTCAGCACATAACAAGATAGATTATTGTAGTTTGATTCCGCTAACTGTGGTATACTTAGAGCGGCCAGCAATACCCCGCTTAATACTGCCAGGAGGCCCCGATGAAGGTAACTCCTCAAAATAAGGTCTTTTTTTATCTTTTCCTGTTATTTGTCATCTACATTACCTACCTTTTGTTGCGGCCCTATTTGGGCGTGGTGGTGTTTTCAGTGGTCACAGTGGTGGTATTTCAGCCTCTCTATGAACTTATTTTGGGCTGGGTAGGGGGTCGAAAAGGATTGGCCACCACCGTAACCATTTTGGCCATTATCCTGGCCGTACTCATCCCTGTTTTGATTGTGGTTAATATAACCATCAATCAGGCGGTGCTTTTGGTGCAAGATGTATCCTCAGTGGTGGCGGGGGAAAATTCTAACCTTACCACCGCCATCAACAGAATCAATGAAATCCTGGCCACCGTTCCTTATGCGCAAAATTATCAAATAGATGAAGCCAGTGTTTTGCAGGCTGTGCGCAAAATGGCCGGCCCGGTGGCAAATTTTGCGGCCGGCCGGGCCGTGTCGTTAGGCAGCGCCTCGGTGGAATGGATCACCGACGCCATTATTTTTCTGGCGGTGGTGGGCACCCTGCTCCCTTCATATCATGCGGCGGGTCAGTTACTGCAAAACCTGAGTCCTCTTCCTGACGAACTTGACCGAATATACATTGACAGATTTGTGGCCATGACCAAAGCAATGGTCAAGGGAATATTTGTCATTGCGGTGGTGCAGGGCATTGTGGCGGGCATCTTTATGGCTGTTGCGGGCACCTGGTATGTTTTCTTTTTGACCCTGCTGGCTATATTTGCCGCAGTTTTACCCCTGGGCGTCAATATTCTCACGGTGCCGGTAGGGATTGTCCATTTTTTCCTGGGCAATACCTGGCAGGGAATTTTGATTATTGCCGGAAGTTTGTTGGTGGTGAGTCAGCTAGACAATCTTTTACGGCCGCGGTTGGTATCAAAAGACGCCTACCTGAACCCTGCCCTGGTTTTACTGAGCGCCTTTGGCGGCCTGAGTTTGTTTGGCTTTTTGGGCGTTATTTACGGCCCCATCATCATGATCTTTTTTGTGACCACCATTGAAATATATTTGGAACATTATAAATTGTCTCCCCGGTCATTTGGCGCTTCAAAGAAAACGCAACCATCAGAGTTAGAAACAGGCAACAATGTAAATACTGCCCAGCCTGATCATTCGGCTCAAAGCGAGGCAGGGAGCGAATAATTAATCAACTCCTGAAATCCGGTTAAACTAAAATTCATTAAAAACAAAGAAAGGAAGCAAAACATGGATGAAGTGGTGCAACAAGTAGCAGAAAGAACGGGTCTCTCTGAGAAAGCCGCCAGAGAAGCCGTTGAAGCAGTGCTGGCCGTGCTCAAGGAAAAATTGCCGGCCCCCATTGCGGGACAACTTGATAATTTGATCGCCGGTTCGGGATCGCTGGATGACCTGGGCGATTTGACCAAGGGTCTGGGCGGGCTTTTTGGCGGCTGATATGACCTGACCCCCAAAAAACATTTGGTCAGGCCAGCTTAATTTATCTGATTTTTTCCAAAGTAATAATCAGGGTGTGTTTCGCCTCATTACAAAACACACCCTGATTATTTTCTGGCGCCCACACGTTGTAGATTGATTATTTCTAGCCCCTTGTGGTAAAATCCTCCTATGATTGACAATTTGTTAAAACGGGGCCAGGGTCAAACCGTGGCCTTCATTCCTTATCCTGAAATCAACCTGCTGGCCGAAACAATGGCGGCTTTTGCCAACACCGACGGCGGCACGATTTTGATTGGTTTGAACGAACAGGGCCAGGTGGTTGATTATATGATGGACGAAGAGGTTGAAGGCAAATTGGCCCAGGCCCTGGTCATGTGCCGGCCGCCGGTAGCCACCGAATGGGACCAGTATGACCTGCCCGGCGGCACGGTGGTTGCCCTGAAAATTGCTCGCAGCCCAGAATTGCACGCCCTGGCCGATGGCCGGGTGTTGACCCGCCTTGGCCCCAAAAATTGTCCCCTGGGCGGCGAGGCTATTCGTCACCTGGCGGCCACCAAATCGAGCGGCGATTTTGAACGCGAGCCGGTAGTCGGCGCCACGTTGGTTGACCTGGACAAAGACGTGTTGGATGAATACTTGCGCCACCGTTCCGAGCGCGGCGCCCGCCCGTTTCGAGATAACCTTCAGGAGCACCTGGTTGAAATAGGGGCCATGCTCGACGACGGCACGCCCACGGTGACCGGGATGCTTTTGTTTGGCAAGCATCCTCAGGCCTTTTTGCCGCAAAGCGGAGTTATTTTTGTAAAATTTTTAAGCACAGAGGCGCGTGGCCGCGATGGTTTGGCCGGCTATGGCCGCCGCGTTGAAATTGAAGGGCCGTTGGCTCGCATCATCGAGCGATCCTGGAATTTGGTCACCGAAGAGATGCACGTGGAAGCCGTGGTCACCGGCCTGAAGCGGGAAGAAGTGCCCGAATATCCTCCCTTTGCCGTGCGCGAGGCCATTGTTAATGCCGTTTGTCACCGCGATTATCGCCTGAGCGGGCGGCGGGTTGAAATTCGGATGTATGAAGACCGGCTAGAGGTGATCAGCCCCGGCGGTTTGCCCGGCTACATCACCCTGGACAATATTGTTGAGGAGCATTTTTCGCGGAACCCCCGCCTGGTGGCCGGGCTGTTCCAATGGGGTTATATTGAAGAGTTGGGGCTGGGCATTGACCGCATGATCGAAGAAATGTTGGAACATGGCCATGCGGCCCCAGATTTTGAGGCCAAGCCCTATTCTTTTACGGTGCGGCTGCACAACACCCTGGAACGCGTTCCGGTTAAACATTGGCCAAGCAATATGAACGAACGCCAGATGCGAGCGATGAATTTTGTCGAACAGTACGGCCGGATTACCAATCGAGATTACCGCCAACTTTGCCCCGACATCAACCCCGAAACGCTGCGTTTGGACCTGGTTGACCTGATAGATAAGGGCTTACTGCTAAAAATTGGCGATAAAAAGGGAACGTATTATATCTTGAAATAACCATTTAGAAGTCGGGTAAAAAGTGTCAACGGAGTTGGAAACCATCTCCAATTTTATGGCCAAAAAATCCCTGGTTTGAGCCGGGGATTTTTTGGGGAAAGGGTTTTGCTGCCTGTTAAAGCTTGAAATAGTTAACATATTACTGATGTCTGATTGACGTATTGGCATATTTGTGGTATAAATTCGCGCAAATTTTCCGTCTGCTGTGCTGGTGTGGGTAAGCAAGGCTCGGTGTAGAGTGTCAAAGGATGTGCCCGGCAAAAAAACCAGAAACCATCACGCCATCTCCAATCAGGGAACATATCCGCTAAAGGAGCAATGAAGCTATGACCAGAAAGATCACCAAGTCACAACTAACTATCCTCAAACAAGAACGGGAACAGGCTTTAAACGAGTTGAATCATTTGCGTGAGGATTTAAAGGCTGAATTTGAACTGGAAGATATTGACGATGCCGCCGCCGATTTGATAGAACGCGATAAAATACAGGCCCTCATTTTTTCGCTAGAACGAAAGATTGAAGGGATTGACCACGCCCTGAAGCAGGCTGAAGAGATTGGATATGGTATTTGCGAAAAATGCGGCAACAAGATTGAACCAGAACGACTGGAGATTTTTCCAGAAACAACCCTATGCATTAATTGTAAACGGGAAAGTGAGCGCCTGACCCGTAGCCTCAATAGCGGGTACAGGCAACCCTGGTGAGCCAACCAAGAGGCGAGAGAAAAGCTCTCGCCTCTTTTTTCTTGTTCCCAAACTATCTTCGTTCCCCTGTTTAGGTTGCGTTGTTTTGATGGTTACAATACAAAAAATTGTCGCAGGTGGGGTTATCAGGGTCTAAGCCAATTGGCTTAAGCAATTTTGCCTGCTTTGGGGACTATGATATAATTTGAGGTATGGCTACACATTCAAAATCATATCAGCCGGTTGTCATTCCCCCCTGGCTCACCCAGGGTCTGGTGGTGGGAATGGTGTTCCTTTTTTTATTGGGCGGCGCGTATACAGGCTACCTGTTTTATTTTGTGGTAAAAAATACCGTCAAAGAACTTGCCGCCAGAACCAATTTGCCCACCGTCCCTTATGTTGAATTAGCCCTACCGCTGGGCGCATTGCCCCTGACCGGGGATGAGAATGCGCCCATTCCCCTGCCCGTGGCGCGCGGCGGAGAAACAGGACAAACCGGGGTAACCGGCGTGCCTTTACCCGATTATGAACGTAAAGAACGGGTCAACATTTTGTTGCTGGGTATTGACCGGCGCCCCGATGAGGTCTACGCCCGCACCGATACTATGATTCTGGTCACCGTAGACCCCAACTCAAAAACGGCCGGGATGTTGTCGGTGCCCCGCGACTTATACGTCTCCATTCCCGGTTTTGATGAAGACCGGATCAATAAGGCCCACTTTTTGGGCGACCAGCACGGTTATCCCGGCGGCGGCCCGGCGCTGGCCATGAAAACCATCCAATACAACCTGGGCGTGCCGGTTCACTTTTACGTGAAAGTTGACTTTGAAGGCTTCCGCAACATCGTTGATACCCTGGGCGGGATTGACATTGACGTGCCCGAAACCATTAACGACCCCAAATATCCTGACAACAACTATGGCTACGACCCGTTTTACATTGAAGCCGGACGCCATACCCTGAATGGCTACGACGCCTTGCGTTATGCCCGGACCCGGGCTACTGTTGGGGTAGACTTTGACCGGGCTAAACGCCAACAGCAGGTTTTGCTGGCCATCAGAGATAAAGCCCTCCAGCTTGATATGATTCCCAAAATTCCTGAGTTATGGAGTACCATGGCCGGCACCGTGGAAACCAACTTACAACTGGTAGACATTGTGGAATTGGCCCAACTGGCTGATGAAATTGATACAAACAATATCCAAACAGCCGTAATTGACGTCAATATGACCATTGACTACATTGTGCCCGATACCCGCGCCCAGGTCCTACTCCCCCTACGCGAGAAAATCCGCGCTGTAGTTGATGAGATGTTTGCCGAATCAGAACCGGCCCCTCCGGCAGAAGGTCCTGCTCAACAAGCCGAGGTAGAAGCCGCCCAAACCGCCCAGACCCAGGCTCGGGCCGAGGAAATTGAGCAGCAAGCCCAACTTCAGCAGGAGATAAAAGAGTTTTTACGGCAAGAGGATGCCCGCCTGGTAGTGCAAAATGGGACTAACGTGCCTAATCTGGCTTCCCAGACTGCCCTCTACCTAAAACAGCAAGGTTTCAACATCATTCAGTTTGGCCCGGCCGACACCAGAACTTATTCTCATACAGTTATCGTGGTGTACAACGAAAGTAAAACCTATACCTTGCAGGTATTGACCGCCCTCTTTGCCGTAACCGAAGAGAATATTCGCCGTAGTCCAAATCTCAAGAGCGACCTGGATTTTCGCGTCATCATTGGCAGTGATTTTGAATTATCCGGCGGCTCTCAGCCTCTGCTCACCACGGAAGAATAAAAATAGGGTATGGCCCAGATTATTTGCCCACTTGCCTCCAAAAGTCTATCCTCTAGCCGGATAGACTTTTTAATATAACGGTATAATTTCAGGAGACTAACATGCCTCGCACTCTCAAAATCGCCGCCGTTCAAATGGATGCCAACCCTGCCCGGCCCTCCCAACGACTGGCCCGCGCCGAGTCTTTGGTTACCAATGCCGCGGATAGCGGCGCCCACCTGGTTGTGCTGCCGGAGCTGTTCAATACCGGCTATACTTACGCCGATAGCAATCATTATTTTGCCGAACCCCTCCACGGGCCAACGGTCAATTGGCTGCGCGATATGGCGGCCTATTTGAATATCCACCTGGCCGGATCGTTGCTGCTGCTGGACCGGGCGGATGTGTATAACTCACTATTGCTCTTTTCGCCCGATGAACGGATGTGGCGGTATGACAAAAAGTATCCCTGTGGCTGGGAACGGGGCTACTTTAGGCCGGGGCGTGGCCTCACCATTGCCCATACAGACCTGGGGCGGATAGGGATGCTGATTTGCTGGGACGTGGGTCATCTAAACCTGTGGCGGCAGTATGCCGGCCAAATTGACCTGATGCTCATCAGTAGTTGCCCCCTCGATATAACCAATCCCACCTATCACTTTCCCAATGGCGATCAGGTGACTATGGACCACATGGGGCCGTTGGTGGCTCCACTCAAAGGTATTGGCCGGAGGGTGTTTGGCGATATGATTAATGAACAAACTGCCTGGCTGGGCGTGCCTACCGTCAACACCGTGGGTTGCGGCCACATTGAAACCGATCTTCCCAATGGCTTCGGCAGTTTGTTGTCAATGGTTCCGGCGGCGCCCTGGTTGCTTAAATATCTGCCGCAGGCCAATCGCATGCGGCTGTCTTGCAACTTTGTCCAGGGTTGTAAGGTGGTTAACGCCGGTGGCCAGGTATTGGTTGAGCTGAGCCAGGCAGAGGGTGAAACTTTCACCATCGCCGAAGTGACCCTGGCCGACCGGCCGCCTCAGCCCGCAGGACCGCAGCCTCCCTCGCCGCTCCCCTTCATCTCTTACCTCACCTCAGACACCATTTTACCCCTGCTTTCTACCCCCACTTACCGGCGCGGCCTGCGCCGTGTTTGGGGCAAACACATGGCGCCTGTGGAACCGGCTGCCAAACGGCGGCTGGCTTTACTGGGGATCTGTTTGGCCATTGTTTTATTAGCCGTGTGGCTTTTAAGCCGTCCGCCCGCAAAGACATGGGATGCCTCTGCTACCAAAAATTGAATCTACTGAGCCTAAATAAGGTAGGCAACTATTGGAGAAAACATTAATGCTACTTACCAACTATCGCCCCCGTCCGGCCCTGGCGGCCAAAGCAACCCGCGTCACCCAACCCCGTTTCCCGGTGATTGACGCCCACAACCACCTGGGCGAAACATTTGCCCAGGGTTGGGAAAAATACCCTGTTTCAGCCTTGCTCAACGTACTCGATGAAGCCTGCGTGCAAGGATATGTGGACCTGGACGGCGGCTGGGGCGAGGAAATACTCCATGCTCACCTGGACAAATTCAAAGCCGCCGCCCCGGAACGCTTTCGTATTTTTGGCGGCGTAGATTGGTCGGCCTGGCCGGAACACGGCCGCAATTTTGGCGAGTGGGCCGCCCAGCGATTGCGGGCGCAGGCCGCTCGCGGCGCGGAGGGTTTAAAAATTTGGAAACCGTTTGGTTTGCAGGTGCAAGACCAGCACAAGAAGCTGGTTCCCCTGGATGACTCCCGCCTTGATCCCCTTTGGGCCACCGCCGCCGAACTTAAATTGCCGGTTATGATTCACATTGCCGACCCCGTGGCCTTTTTCTGGCCGTTGGATAATCACAACGAGCGTTGGGAAGAACTTCACGCCCATCCCGATTGGCATTTCCCCAGCCCCCCCTATCCCGGTTTTAACACCCTCATAAGCCAATTTGCCAGCCTCATCACCCGCCAACCCCAGACAACCTTCATCGGCGCTCACGTGGGCTGTTATGCGGAAAACCTGGCCTGGGTGGGTCAACTCTTGGACCAATGCCCTAATTTTTATGTAGATATCAGCGCCCGCATTAGCGAGTTAGGCCGCCAACCCTACTCGGCCCGCCGCTTCTTTCTTAAATATGCCGACCGCATTTTATTTGGCACCGACGTTGGCGCGGATGTCAAGTGGTACCGGCTCTACTATCGCTTCCTGGAAAGCGACGATGAATATTTCAATTACGATGTCGAAGAGATTCCCAGTCAGGGCCGGTGGCACATTTACGGTTTGTATTTGCCGGATGAGGTGCTGCAGAAAGTATATTATCTGAACGCCAGCCGCGTGTTAAATTTGCCAATAAAGGAATAACCATAAATGACCGCCGAAACCGCCACCCACCATGAAATTTTAACCCAAACCCAGGCCTGGCAGCAGGCCCTGGCTGTAGTGACCAAACAAGGTCCCGCCTTATGCAACCTCTGGGCCAACGGAAATTATACCAACATCGTCTTCACCGGCTGCGGGTCAACCTACTACCTGTCTTTGGCCGCCGCCGCCCTATTTCAGGAACTAACCGGCCAATCCGCCCGTGGAGTTCCCGCAGGCGAGTTAGCCATGTACCCCTTTGCGGTCTATACCAAAAAAGGGCGTACCTTACTGGTCGCCATTAGCCGCTCCGCCGAAACAACTGAAACCATCCAGGCCGTCAAAATGTTTCAACAAAACCAGCAGGGGGAGGTCATTACTATTGCCAACTATGGCCATCCACCACTGGCCTCCATGGGCGCGGTCAATCTCATCATCCCGGCGGGGCAAGAGGAAAGCGTGGCCCAAACCCGTTCTTTTGCCTCAATGTATGTGGCGGCCACGGCTTTGGCGGTTTTGCTGGCCGGGCAGAACGACCTATTGGAAACGATGCAGCAATTGCCACAGGTCGGCCAACGACTGATGGCTCAATATGAAGAAAAAGCCAAAACCCTGGGCCGTAATCTGGCCCTGGACCGCTTCTACTTTTTGGGTAGCGGCCCTCGCTACGGCCTGGCCTGCGAAATCAACCTCAAGATGAAAGAGATGACCCTTACCCACAGTGAACCCTTCCACTTTTTGGAGTTTCGACACGGCCCTATCTCCATGGTGGGGCCAACGGCGCTGGTAACGGGCCTGTTATCAACGGCGAACCGGACACATGAAGCCGCGGTTCTGGCCGACGCGCGCCAACTGGGCGGCCATACCCTCGTCATTGGAGAGTCAGAGACAGATGTTACGTTTGCGTCTCACCTGCCAGAGACCATTCGGAATGTCCTGTACCTGCCGATACCGCAACTCATGGCCCATTATCGGGCCATTGCCAAAGGTTTAAACCCCGACCGGCCCAATAATTTGGAATCAGTGGTTAAATTGGAGTGGTGATGGGCGGCCTTGGCGCTTGGCTTTGCGTGAAACAACATGACAACACATGCCCCAAATACCATCCTGACCGACCTGGTGACCGTCCATAAACAGGGGCGGCCGGTCGGCCTTTATAGCCTCTGTTCGGCGCATCCCTTTGTGCTGGAAGCATGCGTGCAGCAGGCGATTCAAGATGACTCCCCCCTACTCATCGAAGCGACCTCAAACCAGGTGAACCAATTCGGCGGCTACACCGGCATGACCCCGGCTGACTTTTGTGATTTTGTGAAGGGCATTGCCCATAAATTCAATTTTCCCCCGGAACGACTCATCCTTGGCGGCGACCATCTTGGCCCCAATCCCTGGCAAAATGAACCGGCGGAGCGCGCTATGGACAAAGCGCGACGGTTGATGCACGATTGCGTAGTTGCCGGTTACACCAAAATTCACCTGGACGCCAGCATGCAGTGCGCCGATGACCCGCCCGGCCCGCTGTCTGCCGCTGTTTCCGCCGCCCGCGCCGCCGAACTATGCCGGGTGGCCGAAGAAACCTTTGCTCAGGTTGACCCCGGTCAACCGGCCCCCTGCTACATCATCGGCACGGAGGTGCCGCCACCGGGTGGCGCCCATGGCCAGGAAGACCAATTGGCTGTAACCACCGTGGTGGCGGCGCAGGAGACCATTGACCTCACCCACACCGCCTTCAAACAGCGGGGGTTGGATGCGGCCTGGGAGCGGGTTATGGCCGTGGTAGTGCAGCCGGGTGTGGAATTTGGCAACGCCACCTTGTTTGAGTACAACCGTGAAGCCGCCGCCGATTTGTCGCATTTCATTGAAGGCTATAACCGTCTCATTTTTGAAGCCCACTCCACCGATTACCAGACCCGCGACGCGCTCAAGGCGCTGGTTGAAGACCACTTTGCTGTTCTGAAAGTTGGCCCGGCCCTGACCTTTGCCTTCCGTGAGGCCGTGTATGCCCTGGCCTTCATCGAAACCGAATGGCTGGCCGGGCGAAAAGGAGTTGAACTATCCCATATCGGCCAGGTTTTGGATAAAACGATGGTGGCCAAGCCGGGGTATTGGCAAAAATATTACACCGGCAGCCGGGCGTCCATCCAATTGGCCCGCCAGTACAGCTTTAGCGATCGTTCGCGCTATTACTGGCCGCAGCCGGAGGTGCAGCAGGCGTTGGCGCGATTGTTGGCTAACCTGGAACAATACCCCCCGCCGCTCACTCTGTTGAGCCAATTTTTGCCGCAGCAGTACCAGCGCGTCCGGCAAGGCGTCATTAAAAATAGCCCTACTTCCTTGATTTACGATAAAGTCAAGTCTGTGGCGACGGATTATGCGTATGCCTG
>JAFGDY010000117.1 GCA_016931895.1 Anaerolineae bacterium | reverse complement strand
TTTGTGTGTTCATAGCCAAATTCTCTACCCAAGGGCGGTTCTGCGCAACTCGCAGCCCGCCCATTTTTTATTCTAAATTCAAGATCTTCGTCACCCGCCAACATTGGCTGATCTTGCTCGGTCAAATGCTGGTCAAAAGCGTGCTGGCCTTGGGTCTGATCATCCTGATTACCCTCATCTGGCGGATCTGGCTGCCCCAATCGCTGGTGGTTCCCCTGGCCTACCTCTTACTCATCCTGCCCTTACTGGGCCTGCTGCGGGATGTTATCATCTGGACGAGCCGGCAATATATCGTCACCGACTGGCGGGTGATCCAAATCTCCGGGGTGTTCAGCAAAGAGGTAACGGATTCTTCCCTGGAGAAGGTCAATGATGTCAAACTGGAACAATCCTTGGCGGGGCGGTTGTTGGATTATGGGGACCTTGAAATTCTGACTGCCAGCGAGTTGGGGGTCAACCGGTTCACTTACATAGCGCAGCCCATCCACTTGAAGACGGCGATGCTGAATGCCAAAGAGAAACTGGAACACGGGCAGGCTGGGCTGGAGCATCGCTCAGAGGTAGATATCGCCGGGCCGATTGAGCAATTAGACAATTTGCGGGAACAGGGGCTATTGACGGACAAAGAATTCCAGCAGCAGAAAGCGCAAGTACTGGCCAGGTTGTAGATTTTCAATCGGCCAGCCCGAACTCCGGTAATCTCATCCATGTGTTGCTCATTATCATCATTGTTGTAAGGTTGCTATCCGGGCTATATCGTAAAATTATAAACAGTTAAGGAGGTGAACGTTATGAAACTAACAAAGAATCTGGGAATGCTCTTACTGGCCATCTGGCTTATCCTGACCGGGCTGATTGCGCTGCTCGGTTTCAGCTTTCAGGGCCTGCCCTTGATCATGGGTATCCTCGCCATCGCGGCGGGTGTTTTAATCCTGCTTGGCCGGTAAGGACTCGCAAAAATACAAGTTCCCGCGCTCTTGCCATGTTATTCTGAGCGAAGCGAAGAATCTCCGCCTGGTTGTGGTGGGGATTCTTTACTCCGCTACGCTCCATTCATTACACGGCGTTGGTTAAATTTATTCCGGTTAATGATTTTTGGATCAAAACGGGAGGTATATCCTAGTGAATGTGAACAATAAACAGGACCGTGCTATTTTACAGAACATCGCCCAGCAAGCAATGCTTGAGCGGGGCTTGCTCCCTGACTTTTCTGCCGAAGCGCGCGCCGAACTGGACCAGATGCAGTCGCCCGCCGTAGCAATGAACGCGGAATCGATTCGTGACCTGAGAGACCTGCTGTGGGCTTCTATTGACAACGATGACTCCCGCGACCTGGATCAGCTTACCGTGGCCGAGGCCAGCCCGGGAGACAAAGTAAAAATTCTGGTTGCTGTGGCTGATGTGGACTCGCTCGTTAAAAATGGCTCAGCCATTGACGAGGACGCTCGCCATAATACGACCTCGGTTTATACCGCCGCCGGGATATTCCCCATGCTGCCTGAAAAGCTGTCCACCAACCTCACCTCACTGAATTTTAATGAGGATCGTTTAGCCGTTGTCGTTGAAATGGTGATTGGCGCGGACGGTTCCCTACAGGACTCGGATATCTACCGGGCGCGTGTCCGCAACCATGCGAAACTCGCCTATAACAGCGTGGCCGCATGGCTGGAAGGGAAGGGGGCCGTGCCTGAGGCTATCGCTGCCGCCAAGGGACTGGCTGAGAATCTGCGCCTGCAAGACAAGGTCGCTCAAAGGATGAAGAATTTCCGGCATATGCACGGGGCGCTTAGCCTTGAAACCATTGAAGCGCGACCCATCTTTGACGGCGATCAAATCCGTGACCTGGCTGTGGAAGAAAAGAACCGCGCCAAGGAGATTGTTGAAGATTTTATGATCGCGGCCAACGGCGTGACCGCCCGGTACCTCTCGTCAAAAAACCTCCCTTCGATCCGCCGGGTGGTCCGCGTGCCCAAACGCTGGGCACGAATTGTCGAACTGGCCGGGGAACACGGGTTCAGGCTGCCTGATACCCCCGATTCAAGAGCACTGGATAAGTTTCTAATCCAGGAGAAAGCCGCCGATCCGCTGCGCTTTCCCGACCTATCTCTGGCGGTGATCAAACTTTTAGGAGCGGGTGAATACATGGCCGAACTTCCAGGAGACACTGCCCCCGGCCACTTTGGTCTCGCGGTTAAAGACTATGCCCATTCCACCGCCCCTAATCGTCGCTATACCGATTTAATCACCCAACGCTTATTGAAGGCGGCCATAGAAGGAAAACCTTCGCCCTATAGCCAGGATGAACTGGGAGTTCTGGCGCAGCATTGTACCAAAGAAGAAGATGCCGTTAACAAAGTTGAACGGCAGGTTGGCAAATCTGCGGCGGCGCTTCTCCTTGAGTCGAGAATCGGAGAAGAGTTTGATTCCATTGTCACGGGCGCTTCCGAGAAAGGCACCTGGGTCCGGCTGCTCACTGTGCCTGTTGAAGGGAAGCTGGTTCATGGATTCGAGGGCCTTGATGTCGGCGACCGGGTGCGCGTAAAGTTGATATCTATAAATGTTGAGCGGGGATTTATTGATTTTAGGAAAATTAATTCAGCAAAGCATTGATACAGAAAATCGCGCTTCCGTATTCAAAATGAGCAGAGGAGAAATCTTATGAAAAGGCAAGTGGGTTTGTGGATTGACCATAGGCAGGCCGTTATTGTGACTATCGTAGACGAAGGCGAAGAAACAAGACTAATAGAATCAAATGTAGAGAAACATGTCCGATTTGCTGGTGGTTCAGCACAGGATGGCGTGGTGGAGGACATGCGAGACCGGCGATTTGAGAACGATCTCAACAGCTACTACGATGAAGTCATCGCTGTTATTCGTGACGCAGACACTATCCAAATATTTGGCCCTGGTGAGGCCAAAGGCGAGCTGGAAAAACGTCTTGAGCACGCCGGAATCAAAGGAAATATCCTTGCTATTGAAACTGTGGACAATATGACGGATCGCCAGATTGCGGCAAAAGTTCGAGAGCGTTTTCTGATTTAATAAGGAGACCATACGCCTACATAGGGTAAGGCACCCCCTTAATTATTATCTCTGGAGGACCTTATTGAGTACAGAATGGAATAAAACAACCAAACACATTGTAGCAGTAGGCATGGCCCTGTTTGGGTTATATCTCCTCTATCTCAGTGCCCCGGTGTTGAAGATCTTTGGTATTGCGGCTTTGGTGGCCTTCTTATTAATGCCGGTGGTCACTTTTCTCCACAAGCGTCTGAAAATACCCCGGGTGTTGGCTACTCTGCTCTCGTACCTGGTGTTGATTGTAGTCATACTCCTGGCCCCCCTGGTCATGCTTCCCCCTGTTATTGATGGTTTTAATGTTATTGCCGGCATCAATTATCAGGCTCTGACCGAGAACCTGTTCCGCTGGACCGAAGAAACATTGGTTACCCTCAGCCAGGTACAAACCTCGATCCTGGGCTTTAGTATCGATCTTTCGAGTGTAGTTAAACCGGCCCTGGAGGCGCTACGTAACACCAGCCTGACCAAGGTTATGGTGCTGCCCTCCTATGAGAACATTTTTACATCCGTTCGTCCGGCCTTGTCTCTCACGCTCGGGGTAGCGACCAACCTGGCCGGATCGGTAGTTACGGGCGCGCTGGCGCTGATCCTGATCCTCGTGTACTCCATTTATTTCAGCCTGGATGCCAATAAACTAGGCCCCAGGTTCTTAAGGGTTGTCCCCGAAGCCTACCGCCCGGAAATAGCCACACTCCTGAACCGGCTGAGCGTAACCTGGCGGGCCTACTTTAGAGGGCAGATCATTCTGATGTTTACCGTCGGGACGATCACTTTAATTGGCAACAGCGCCTTGGGCCTGCCGGGCGCTTTCAGTCTGGCCGTTATAGCCGGTCTACTGGAACTTATTCCCAATTTTGGCCCTTTCATCGCCGTCGTTCCGGCCATCGTTGTGGCCTTGCTGCAAGGCTCGGCTTATTGGGAGGTTAACAATTTCATTTTTGCTTTAATGGTGATAGGTTTCTACATTCTGGTGCAACAGGTGGAAAACAACTTTATTGTGCCTCGGGTTCTGGGTGGGGCGGTTAAGTTACATCCCTTGGTCATTATGGGAGGCGTTGTCGTTGGGGCCACCGTCGCCGGTATTGCCGGCGCGCTGCTGGCCGCGCCGGTGATCGCCTCGGGCAAAGAAATTATGAGTTATCTGTACGCCAAAATTCTAGGCCAGGATCCGTTTCCCCCTACTCAGGAAGCGCCAAACGAAGAATCGATTTTGTGGCAAGAACGACTTCAAGGGCTGTGGGCTTGGTGGCGACGGTTCATCGCTCAGTGGTCAAACCGTTGGAAGCCGGCTAAGAAAGAGCAAGAGCCTCAATCTAAATCCTTACAGGAGGGCCAGGGCCTAGATAAGGTAAGATCGGAGCAGGGCGAGTAGAGAAAAGGGTAACTCTAAACTAATAACTAATTTTCCTCTCTACCAATGCCCTAATCTGGACGAGCCAGAACTAAAAAGTGGATAAGCTCTCAACCTCATTTTCTTGCCCAAAATACAAGAAGATAATCGGTTAGAGCCTAGCAATTTGCTGAGGCTTCGCTCAACAAATAAAGCCCTACGGGCATTTGACAATATTTGAGTCTTTGCTTAAGTTCACTTCATCACAGAGATGAAGGAGTAAATAATATGCAAGACCAATTGACGGCCACCTATGAAGACTTGCTCCAGGGCAGTTACGATTGTCCAGACCGGATCGTGCTCAATGCCTATTTCCGGCTGGGATACAGTCCGGGTGGTTTTCGTCAATGGTGGCGTCGTTTGCATGGTTCGGATGACCATCTGGACAAGGCTCACTTGATCCGCATGGCGGGTCGTTTTGCTCGTCGGCTGAAAGCCTATGCCCAGCAACATAACATTCCCGTTGAGTATTGTGATGGGGCTGAGCGCAAACACGAACTGGCCGAAC
>JAFGDY010000116.1 GCA_016931895.1 Anaerolineae bacterium | reverse complement strand
TGGAGGAGGTATTGGCCGTGCGCCATTCGCTTTCGGCCCCAATCTGGGCGTAACCAATCGTCAGGTCTTCATACTTGCAGTTGGGGGCGCAGTCGGCAGTCAACGCTCCGCCCATTGCTTCTCCGCCCATTGCTTCCTCTTCGGGCTTCGCTGCGGCTGCTTCCGCTGCGGCGGCGGCTTCAGCCTTGGCTGCTTCGGCTTCGGCCTTGGCTGCTTCGGCAGCAGCCTTGGCGGCGGCTACTTCGTCAGCGGCTGCGCCGGCCACTTCTGCCGCTTGCGCTTGCGCTTCAGCGGCGGCGGCCATCGCTTCGGCTGCTTTGGCTTCGGCCTCGGCGGCAGCGGCAGCGGCAGCGTCTGCTGCGCTTTGAGCAGCACCTACTTTGGCTTCGAGGTCTTTTACTTGAGCCTCAAGGTCCGTCGTGTTTGCACCGCAGCCTACCACGGCAAAAGCCATAGCCAATACTACAATTAACAGTAGAACTTTTGAAAACTTCATTGTCACTCGCTCCTTTTATTGTAGCTTATTAAATTTAATTTGGTTTGAATATGAGCGTCTCTCCCGGGACGAAACGCCGTTTCAATAATAAATCTTAATTTGGTAAATATCAATGAACTTTTATTGGAAGTTTATTGATATTCGTATTGTACTATCCAGCAATAGAAGTTTCTCCTCGCAGAAGTTACGGTTTTTTTTGATAAAGGTTAATAATTTTTTTGACGAAAATAGTAGGGGGGTAAAAAAATCAAAAATAGGTTACCTGTAAACAAAGTAGTTCTATCTTTGCACAAAAAAGCGACGCCAAGCGTCGCTTCTCTATGTAGTTTTTATTTGCTTGTAGAAGAATCGGGTTTAACTTTAACGTGTGGCTTTCTGGCTAATATTTGCGAGTTGGTAGGATTTCTGCGGCGTTATCAGGAAAAAAAATACTTTCCTCAGATGGGATCCATTTGGGAACAGGTTCGTCATTAACTACTTTCAGGACTAATTCAAAGAATTCTGGACCGAGGAGGGGGTTACACTCAACCGTAGCATTTAATTTGCCCTCAATCATAGCTCTAAAAGCATCCCCTACCGCGTCAATTGAAACAATCTTAATGTCCACACCAGGCTTCAGCCCATATTCTTCAATGGCTTGGATAGCGCCAATCGCCATATCGTCGTTGTGAGCATAAAGCGCATCAATGTCGTTGCCGTATTTATTCAAGAAGGCTTCCATCACTTCCTTACCTTTGGCCCGCGTGAAGTCGCCAGACTCGGAAGCAATGATTTTCATCTCTGGATAATCTTTCAGAACTTCTCTAAATCCCTTATAGCGATCATTAGCCGGGGCTGAGTCTACTGTACCTACCAATTCTACAATCCTGCCTTTGCCATCAAGAAGATCAACCATTACCCGGGCAGCATTTTTACCTTCTTCGGTAAAGTCGGAGCCAATATATGTGGTATAGAGATCTTCGGGAACAGCCGCACGGCGGTCAACCAGGATGATGGGAATGCCCGCATCTTTGGCTTCCTGAAAAACACTCTCCCAGCCCGTTTCTACCACCGGAGAAACCCCAATCACATCCACCTGCTGGGCGATAAAAGCCCGAATGGCTTTGATTTGATTTTCCTGTTTTTGTTGGGCGTCTGAGAACCTCAACTCCACGCCCAGCCTTTCCGCTTCTTCTTTGATGGAGACCGTGTTGGCCGTGCGCCATTCGCTCTCGTCGCCAATTTGAGCATAACCAACAACCAAACTTTCGTAGGTCTTTTTGCCATTGTCTGGTTCTTTGGTTGGTTCGGGGGTAGATTGGGCGCTACACCCTGTTATCGTGAAGACTATCAAAGATAGGATAATTAATGATTGTTTCATTATGACATACGTAAGTCCTGTATTATTTCCCATTGGTTTTGTCTTTGAGCGGAATGGCCAGGGTGACCCGGGTGCCTTCCCGGTATTGGCTGGCAATGGAAAGACCATATTGTTTACCATAATATAACTTGATGCGTTTGTTGACGTTTTCCAGTCCAAACCCGCTTTCCTTTAAGATGATTTCATCAGAGTCATCATTCATTTTGGCCTGAATTTGGCCCAGTTTGTATGGCGTAAACCCAACGCCGTCGTCTTCCACTTCAAATAAAACCAGGTTTTCATTCTCTCGTTTGACCCGTACCGTAATGGTTCCGCCGCTCCTTTTGTATTTAATGCCATGATAAAGAGCATTCTCGACCAACGGTTGCAGGGTCAGCTTTAAGATGGTGCCATCCAAGACGCTCTCATCCAATTCAATGTTATAGTCTAAAATATTCCTATAGCGCATCTTCTGAATAGCCAGGTAACTTCTGGTATGCTCAACTTCTTCTCGAATGGTGATCCAATCCTTGCCTTTGCTGAGGCTGATTCTGAAGAAGCTGGATAGGGCGCTGACCAGGTCAACAACCTGGTCGGTTTTTTGGGACTCGGCCATCCAGACAATTGTGTCCAGGGTGTTGTAAAGAAAATGGGGGTTGATTTGCGCCTGCAATACCCTGAACTCGGATTTTTTTAGATTTTCTTGTTCTTTAACTTTGGCCTCTAATAATTCTCTGATTTTGCCAATCATCACATTAAACGTCATGCCTAACTCGGTAATTTCATCAACGTTGTCACTGGTCACCAACACCTGCAAGTCATTTTGGGTAATGGTGGTGGTGACATTGTGCAGCTTTTTAATGGGGATATAAATGCTTCTGGAAATAACTAAGGCTGCGGCAATGGAAAAACCAACGGCGCAAAACATCAGCACAATATAGGTGATGGCCCAGCGGGCGAAACTGCTTTGCATTTCTTGATATTGCTCTTCCGCCTGATTCACTTCAAACAGCATGTATTCCTGCACCAGATCGTTGACCAGGTCTGAAACGCCTCTGATATTTTCCAGAACCAGTTCGTTTTCGGCTACCGTGCTGCCCTGTTCAATCTGTGCCCCCATCAGGTCAACATAGCGGGTGAGCGTTTCCATAGTTCTAAGGATGACCTCAAGTTTGATCTTGGTTTTGTCGGAGTCGGTGTTTTCTATCATCCAATGGAGTTGGGCATTCACGTCGTCAATAATTTCGTACTGTTTACCTTCTTTGAATTCTTTTTTACCGGCCACAATGTTCCACATTTCCTTATCAATGGCGGGCTTAATGTATCCATTGATGCTGTTGGCCGTGGTAATATTGGTGATCATGGCATCGTATTGGCGATTGTATTCCAGCACCCGGATAATCAAGATGGCGTTGGTGGCGCTCATCATCAGCAGCACAATGCAAAACGACAGCAGGATCTTCATCCTGATGGATAAATTTATGCCCGCAAAAACGTCAACAATTTTCCCCAGGTAATATTTGGGTGAAATTTTGTTTTTTGAATTCTTTTTTAGGCTATTGGCTATTCCGGTTAAGGCGTGTCGGTAATCAAGAGTCAATGCTTTTCTAATCACTTTTTAAGATACACCTGAATTAAAAATATTTTTAGGCCATTTGGGCCTGTAAGCGAAATTTTCTGGGCGACAGGTTGGTATTTTTTTTGAAGACGTGGCTAAAATAGTGAGGGTCGTTATATCCGATTTGGTGGGAGATTTCAAAAGATTTTAGGGTTGTGGTGCGCAGTAATTCTTTAGCCTTATTGATTCTGATTTGGGTAAGATACTCTTTGAAGGTTTCCCCGGTTTCGCGGCTAAAGGTGGTGCTGAAATGGCTGGGACTGAGATTGACCTGGGCGGCGACTTCATTCAGAGATAGGTCGGCGTCGGTATAGTGGGCGTCAATATACGCTTTGGCCTGATCAATCATCTCCGCATAGTAGTTGTTGGCCTGATGGTCTCTAAACTCCATAGCGCTGGTCAGGATTTGCTGGGCTTGTTGTCTGATCTGGTCAATGGTCTTGATGTTCATCAATAATGTTTCTACCTGATTGATCTCCGGGATAACCTGGTCAATACTTCCGCCCAGTTCTCTTACAAATTTGGCGGTAGCCAAAACAATATCAACAAAAATGTAATTTTTAATAAGGTATGATCTGAGAGCAGCTTCGCTGAATGGTTGAATATAAGCCGCAAAAAAGTCATCAAATTCTTCTTTGGCCCTGCGTTTCAAAAAATTCTCAACCGCGGTTTTGTCCAGCTTGAGCAGTTCTTTTTTATCAACTTTACTTTGAGGCTCCAACTGCCTGTTTCCGGTGGTGGCATGTTGGGCATTGGCCAATGCCTCCACAAAGGATTGGTAAATATCGCCAATCCGTTTTTGGGGATTTCCCACGCCAATAACCAGGCTGCACTTTGTTTTATTTTCAACCTCCTGGTTAATCAAGTCTAAAATAAAATAGCCCTCTTCCTCCAAATATTCCACACAATGTCCTTTGATGATCAGAACCAGCTCTTCCATATCCTTTTTCAACAAAAAAACATCGGGATTATTGCCCACCATGCCCGCTACAATTTGTTGAACTTGTTGGTATTGGTGATAATTGAAACCTGCGGTACAATCGCCTAACTCAACTTTAATCACCATCACCAGGTACCATCTGGCAATAATGTCCATATCCAACAGTTGGCTGGTCTCCACCGCTTCCGACGAGGAAACTGCGCCCATGACCAGTTTGAGCAGGAATCTTTCCCGCATAGCCGCCCGGTTTTCTTCAATTTGCTCCTGTAATTTTTGCAAGTGTTCTTCTTCTTCCCGCTCCTGCTTGATCTGGGTGGTCACTTTTTGCAAGGTCTGGTGCAGCACGCGCACCCCCACAGGCTTGAGCAGGTATTCGGTCACTCCCAGTTTCACCGCCTCTTGGGCATAATTGAATTCATCGTGCCCGCTCAGAATAATAATCTTAACCCACGGCATCCGCTCCCGCACAATTTTGCAAAGCTGCAAGCCATCCATAAAGGGCATTTTGATGTCGGTAATGAGTACGTCGGGTTGGGCTGCCTCAATCAGGGGCAAGGCAATTTCCCCATCCGGGGCCTCGCCGCAAAATTCAAAACCGGCGGCCGTCCAATCCACATTGTCGCGAATGCCTTCTCTGGCAACGATTTCATCCTCAACGAGAAATACCTTGTTCAACATGATGCCAAAACTCCCTAAAATATTTACTTGGTTGCTGCCATTAGTTTGAGTTTTCCAAAGATAAACCGATAACTTTCCAAAAATAAGTCAGCTTAGCGTATCAACTGGGGGAATGGTGGCAGGGGTGATATCCTCATCGAATGACTAACTTGTTGGTTTTGCGGGTGTGTTTCAACTTCTTGTTTGTCTCAATCCATGTTATCGTTCCCGTGAACGAAAACGGGAACGATAACAATCTTATTTTAGCCAAAAAGTTCATTGCTGTCCAATTTGGCCCGGCTCTCATCGGAATATTCAGGAACACAAACTTTTTGCCGGGAAGTTTCAGGTCATCGGTGGGGACAGGACAATATCCTGTCCCCAAGACTTACCTACCATTGACCCCTTCTCTCAATCGGTTTATAATTGAGGAGAATAACTTAAGGCGCATTGCAGGAGACTGCCATTGACCCCACTCTATATTTTGCGAGGCATCCCCCTTTTCAAAAATCTGGAAGATAACGACCTCAAATTGATTGCCGGTCGTTTGAAAAGTGAAAGTTATCCCAAAGGCGCTCTTGTTTTTAAAGAGGGCGACGTGGGCGATACCATGTACCTGGTGGAGTCAGGCCAGGTGACCGTGATGCATGGGGATACCGGCGAAGCCATTGCGCACCTGGGACCGGGCGCCTTTGTGGGGGAAATCTCACTGTTGCTGGCGCAGCCCCGCACGGCCAGCCTGCGGGTGGATATTGATGCAGAACTGTGGGCTTTACGAAAAGTGGATTTTGAAAAATTGTTGAACACCCGGCCCTCAATTGGCCTGGAGATGATGCGAGAGTTGAGCCAGCGGCTGGTTACCACCACGCGCCGCCAGAAACGGCGCCTGACCCGCCGGATCACGGCTTTGCTTATCCCGCCGCACTCGCCAGGCTCACCGGAGATTGAATGGGGTGGCTTTGAACTGGCCCAGGCCCTTTATTCTCAATTAAAAAGTACGGTGGGGGTGCTTCCTTTGCCTAACGCCAGGCTGGAAAATATCGTCACCCTCAGCGGCGGGGTGATGATTTTGGATAACGACAACCTGGACGAAGGTTATTTGGCCAAAAGTTTAAGCTACCAGGTTGAGGTTTACAAACACATCATTATCATCTTGCCCGATACCCCGGACCCCCTGGCCGAAAAGGCGATGGAACTGGCCGATACCGTGGTTGTTGTTGGCCGGCCGCCTGATTGGTTTTTACCGCACAGGCAAAAACAAGATGTTTGGATTGCCGGTGGGGCTGAGGTTGACCTATGGCGCACCGCGCGGCGTTTGACCAACCGCACCGTTGGCCTGGCCCTCTCCAGTGGCGGTTCGCGGGGCTTGGCCCATATTGGAGTGATGAAGGTTTTGCTTCAGGAAGAAATCCCCATTGATCTGGTGGCCGGCACCAGCGCCGGAGCCTGGTTTGGCGCGTTTTTTGCCGCCGGTTGGAGTCCCGCCCGCCTGGATCAATTTGTCACCGAAATCAAAGATGTCACCAAATTTTCAAATTGGGATTTTAATATCCCCCCCCGCACGGGCATTGCCAAAGGCCGCAAGGCGCGGGACAGGGTGATTGACCGTTCAGTGGAAGGTCGCACGTTTGAAGATTTGAAAATCCCGCTGTGCATTGTGGCTGCCGATATTTTGACCGGCGATGAAGTGGTATTTGACTCCGGTCCTCTGGCCGATGCCATTCGCGCCAGTCTCAGCGTGCCGGTGCTGGCCGACCCCTGGCATTACCAGGGCCGTTATTTTGTGGACGGTGGTATTGTTAACCCTTTGCCCGCCAGCGTGCTGCGCAATCGGGGGGCCGATATTGTGATTGCTTCTAGCGTCGTCCAATCCTTGCGCGAGTCTTACGCCGGCAGTTATGATCAAATGCCCAACATCCTGCAAATCGTTTTCAATATCTACAGCGCTATGGAAGCCCACGTGGTTGAAGACCAACTCCCCCTGATCGACGTTCTCATCCAACACAAAGTCTCGGCCAAACACACGCTAGATTTTGAGCACGTGCAAGACCTGGTGCAACTCGGCGAGAACACTGCCCGCCAGATGTTACCCGCTATTAAACAAACTATTGCCCATCCTCCCGAAGGGTGATTGCCTTTATAAAGAATTGTACCAAGAATAGACCAAGTAAAGGAGCAACTAATGAACGATAAAACTATAACCCCGGATATATTAGAGGATATTGACAAGGTGGAGTTTGAAGACTTGTTCGATGTCCAAGAAATGCAG
>JAFGDY010000115.1 GCA_016931895.1 Anaerolineae bacterium | reverse complement strand
TGCCCCGATTGTTATAGGCGGCGGCGTCTTCCGGGTTCAACTCGATCGCCCGGGTGTAATCGGCCAGGGCCTTATCGTACTGTTTCAAGGATTGATGGGCCAGTCCGGTGGCAAAATAATGCAAGGCAATACGTGGCAGCGTTTCTGCAAATGTATACCGTTCGGCTTCGTCCCGAATTTCAAAAACATTCAACAGGGCAGCCCAATCTTCCCTCGCCCCGGCCCAATAAATCAGGGTTTCCAGCAGCCCGGTGGCTTCGGTCTGGTTTCCGGCCAGGATATGGCAATACAATCCTTCCAACACCACCATTTTATCTTCGGCGGCGGCATATACCGACGCGGCCAGGGTTGCGCCAGCGCGCAACGCATCGGACTGGTTGGCCATATACCGGGTCAGCAGGCCAGTGCGGGTAAGATCGTGGTAAGCCAGGCCGTGGGGCAGGTGTTCTATAAAGGGCAGGCCGGCCAACAGGTTATAAACATCGGCGGCAGGAAGCTCACTCTCGGCGGGCAGCAGTGCGGCCAGCACCTCGGTATTAAACCAGTGCAAAATTACGGCCCGGCGGGCGGCGGTGGCCACCGCCGGAGGCAGGTCGGCCAGGGCAAATTCGGCCACCAGGGCGGCTTTTTCGGCAGGGTCGGTGGTCGCGGCCAGGGCGGTTAGAATATCATCATTCATGGGCCGCACCTGCTTGGCTAAATTTAGGCAATACAAAATCTACAAAAAAGCCCGGTTTGTAATCAAATACCAAAGCAAAATCTCTAATGGATTGTTCGGTGATGGTCAAGTTGAGTTGTTGGCAGAAAACAATATAGGCTGTTTCATCCCGGACCGGAACCAGCTCGTAAGAGTGGCAGCAGGCCGCGTAACTGCCGGCGGCATCCGGGATAGCGCGCCCGGCCAGCACCACGCGCACGTGTTGCAGCGGCGTCAGGCTCACCAATAGCTCATTCATCAGCCAATGCTGAATGGCAGGGTCGCTTTGCTCCAGAGCATCAAACATCAACAACACCGGATCAGGAGCTAAGGTTTGCAAATCGGCTATAAACTTGGTAGTCAAAAGGCGCTCTACGCGGCGGGGGTCGGTATCCTGCTCGCCAGCACGGATGCTGATGCTGGATAGCAGGGCTTGCAACCCTTTAACCTCTACCCTGGGTTGGTTAAGCCAATTTTCATAGGCGGCATAATAGCTGGGGAACCGGGTTTCGCCGCCAAGTTGGGCGCAGCTTTGGTGTAAAATATCCGGTGCAGTGATGCCGCCGCGCAAATCTACCACAGCCCAAGCGGCCTGGTAGCTTTGTCGGGCTAACAGCGGGAACACCTTGGTCAGCAAGTGGCTTTTGCCCATTTTGCCTTCGCCCAACAGTCGCAGCACCCAGTGGGTGGATTGGGGGTGCATGATTTGGTGAAACAGGTCAACGGCCGGTTCGCGGTTAATGGTGGGGTGGGTCATCGTTACTCCAGGTATCAATATCAAGTTTTGAGCCAATCAGCAAAATATCGCTCAGGTTGATGCCCTTGCCTCTGAGTTTGATGTAGGTCAAGAGCGCCCGCAGGCGGGTAATGGTGACCGGCTGGACCGGCTGTGCAGGCGAAGCAGTCGGCGCCGGCATCGTCACCGGGCCGCTGAGCCATAACCCCAGGATGCCCCCGGCCAAAGCAAACAAGCCCAAGCCCCACAGGGACTGAGTGGTAAAACCGCTGCTAAAAAACCGCTGTTCCAGCCCGGCAGAAAGCAGATTACCAGCCACATTCACGGCCATAGCCAGCATAGCCCCAATGATGATATATCCTCCCCGTTGATACAGCGAAGGCGGCGTTTGATTGTTATAAATGTTAATATCACCGCCGGCATTATACTGGGTTTCAACCTGCTGCCCGCGCTGGTCAATGGTATTAATATTAACCTCGGCCTTACCGCCGTGACTGGCTTGAGCAATGTAACTACCGTGCGCTACCTGAGTATTGGCTACATCGCCGCTGGCAATAATGCTGTCTTCAACATCACCCATGGAAATGCCGCAGGTATCCGGCTGGGCCTCGCTGCGGTCGTGGACGTTTATCAGCAGTGGGCGCATGGCTTCGCGCCAGTCAGCCTCGCTGATCTCACCGGTGATGACTTGCCGGGTCAGATCAATGGCTTGTTGGTGATCGGTGATTTGGTTAAGTAGGTCCAGGGGTGCATTGTCCGCAAATTTGGCTTCGCGTTCTTGGAGGATACTGAGGTTTTTATTGAGTTTTTGGAGTGTGGCCTTTGGATCGGTCATTGGTCAAAAAGCCTTTTTTAGGATATGACCCCCCAAAGTATTTTAGCACAGTTTTGGTTGTAGTGCATCAATTACAAGATTGTTTTGAGGTGAGTGCCACGCTGCTTAGCTATAAGGCCGATATAGCCATTACTCAAATTAGTAAGCTGTTGGATTATGCTTCGGTGGCCTCCCAAAATAACGGTTAGGGTTTTTGTTCCGTTTTAGAACTGCTGTGCTATAATAAAAAAACCTCACGCCGCGTGACCGGCTGAGGCATGGGTCAACCTGAAAACGGCAGGCTGACAGTAACAGCTTACTGTGTTTAGCCACCGCCGTCAAGTTGGAAAGGTGGTTTTTTTATGGATTTGGAAAAGTTAGTAAAAGATATTATTAAAATTCAGAACGAAGAACGATATTTCTGCCTGCCAAGTATCCAATTTTGGCTTAATACAGAGTTAAAATTCTTTTCTCAATGGCTGGCCGAAAAAACCAGTAATGCCTCTGCAAAACAATTTCCTACCGAAAAAGGACATATTGGTCTTCAAAAGGCCAGACTCGAGCAAATGGTTTCTGGCAAAAACGTGATACAATTGGATGGGTTCTATATCACGCTGAGTAAACGAGATTCTGATACTGAATATGCCCAGCCTATCGGATCCGTCATTGAATTTGTTATTTCGATGCCTTCCCCCACCAGATTGGAGGTAACAGCAAAATGCAGGCAAGCGGTTTGTTTGGGGTACTTTGTTGAAATGTTGGCTTGGATTGAGCAAGCTTATCCGGAATCAAGGGGAGTTGTAGAGCAGTTTTTTACCAAATTATCCGAAATAAAGGGTGTTGAAATCCGGCAGACGCAGGGCCTTGCTCCCACGCTAGAGCCAAAATGGAAAGGTTGGGTCAACCCGGATATCCATACTCAAGAGAGAAATCCTTCATTTATCTACCGAGTGACACTCAAAGCTAACCTGCACGATGTAATCCAGTTGGTGAATCTATGGAATAAGAAATATGCTCTTCATTTGAAGATCGCTGAAGAAATTGATAGGGGATGCGCGTGGGAAATTGATAATGTCCTCATTGAAGTCTGGCGTGTAATTGATGAAAAAACACAAATTGAACTAAACCGATATAAAAAAACAACCCCAACACTTGAGGCTATCACCAGTTGGAGAAAGATAATCTCTTTGTTTGCTGAAATAGGTTTGATAGAGCTTGGTTCAGTGCAATCTCTAAGTGATTCTCAAGTAGCACAAGAAATGGTTATAGATGAATTTGTCACTTACCCATTGTTAAAGGAATGGGTTGAAAATCCTATATCCGAAACCGAATATAAAACGGAATTACGAAATAGAGAACCGGGAATCACTGAGGGGGAACTAAATGAAAGATGGCGGGCTTGGTGTCAACTTATTGACCAGTTTAGAAAAAAGGTGAATGAACGAGACGAATTGGGCAGAATAACATCTGATGAGGCGGCATTACAATTTGCTGCCAAGTTCGAAGATACCGAACAAATAGAGCAGAAAGCATTTTTACCTATAAAACAAGCAACCATCCAGAAGTGGAAAAAGGCTTATAGTATAGTCATTGAAACCAGAACAGAATACCAAAACAGTTACGAAAATCTCGAAACGGAAACCCCGATTCCTAAAATCAGTGACCTCCTTGATGCTCTAAAAGCCCAAGGAATCCAGTACAGTGACAGACAACTTAGAGAGATTATCAAGGCTGGTGATGCCGGACAACTAAAATAATCCGAAAAATTTGGAAATTTCCGAAATTTCCATTTTTTCCAACTCCATTTGATACAATGGTGTCAATGTTGTAATTGATTAACATTGACACCATTTTTATTTTCGGAGGCTTTCGTTATGAAGAAAACAGAACGTTTTGGATTGGTACTAAGCCCGGCTGAAAAAGAGGCTGCTGCGAAATTGGCCGAGGGGGAATCATTGGCGGCCTATATTCGGCGCTTGATTCGCAACGCTGCTAAGCAGGCCGGGGTATGGCCGCCCACTATCGGCCACGACCAAAAGGCTGGGAAGGGCCACCAATGCAAAAAGTAAACGCCCAAGAAATAATGGCTAACTTTTGGGGAACATTTTACGCAGCCTTGCACAGCGAGGCTGAAAAAATTCGCCAAATGCAAACCGCGCCGGGTGATAGCCTGGCAGCCCACCCCGACGCGGTCCATACCGAATCAACCGAAATTGACCGGCACAATGATTTTACGTCACCGCCGGTTCTAGGGCAAACCGGGAGAAGTGATGGATAAAAGAAACATACCAACCTGCAAGGTAGGCATTGAAGCTAATGACGCGGGGCAAATCGCTGTCAATGATCAGTATCTCAGAAGCAGGCCGGAGCTTCAACCCCTTGGTGGTCTATTCACCCAGACCCCAAAAAAGATGGCAATAAGTATCAAACGGTATGGGGAGCATTTTCTAATCTGGTTTGAATTACACAAACTCAAGACCAGGCAGGTGAAACAGCAGAATGAACCTGCTGGATATAGCTCTTGACTACCATCGGCAAGGTTTGACCCCCATACCGTTTGAAACAGGCACAAAGAATAGCCCCGTTTGGGGAGGCTGGAAACAATATCAGCATATTCTCCAAACCACCAAAGAAGTTCAAAGCCTCTTCGATGGGCTGGAAAATGCCAATATCGCCTTGATCGGTGGGGTTAAGAGTCAAAATGGTTATCCTTTTTTTCTTGATTGCGATAACCGGGCAAAAGCGGAAGCCTTTAACAATCGAATAGCCGGATTGGGGATAAAGACCTGGGAGGTGCAGCGCGATAATTTTGCACCTAATGACCCTCACGGGGGAGGACAGCACTTTTATTTCTTGGCTGACAGCCCAATCAAAAGTGGGGTATGTGAATTTGGCGAAGTCAGAGGATGTGGAGCAATTGTTATTGCACCTTATTCCAGGCATCCAACCGGGGCAACTTACCTATTTAAGACAAAACCAAATTCTATTTTTAAGCTGGATGATCTTGCCACTATTCCTGAGTTACAACTTGCAGTGGCCAATGAAGCTAAATACCGAAGAGATTTACCACGTTTAGCTTGGCGATTATTGCAGGGTGATCTGGAGACAATCTCCAAATACTCGACGCGAAGTGAAGCCGAAGCCGCTCTGTGTGCATCTCTTATTCGGGCCGGGTTTGGGTTTGGTGAAATATCAGCTTTCTACATTGCTCACCCCGGTACTGGAAAGTTTAGTGAACTTTATTCTGAGAATCAAGAGAATGGGCAACGCTATTTATACCACACTTACCAAAATGTCCGAGAATATCTCAAGGCCAATGCAAATGAGGCTGAAGCAATGGCTCAAAAGTTAAGGGGTTGGGCGATGTCTCACCCCTGGCCGGGTAGAACTGGGGCAACAGACAAAGCGGTATATCTGGCTCATTTAAGTATTGTTTCAAAATGTGGTAAGTTGTCTTATGCCGCAAGTATAAGAGAGTTAGCAGAATTAGCAGGGATTTCTTGGAAAACAGCCACTAATGCTAATCATCGTCTTGCTAAAGCTGGTCTGCTAGACCTGGAAAAACCCGCGACTGCCTCACTGTCCAATGTATGGTCAATTGTTGATATTGTGTCATCCTTACCCACTCAGTCAACCCAATGTGATGGAGTGTGTAACTATGACAATCTCCAACCTCAGTATGAGCATGATGCGTTTAGGTGGTCTGGTTTGGGCAAAACAGGAGCAGACATTTACTACAAATTGCAGGAACTGACGGAAGCATCAGTCAACGATCTTGTGATCGCCACAGGCCGTGGAAGAAAAACAGTCTACCGCAAGCTAGATTTGATGGATCGGTCCTATATGGCTGAAAAGATCGGAGGGGGATTGTGGAAGAAGCTAGAAGTGAATCTGGATGCTGTTGCCGAAATGCTAGGAACATCAGGAAAGGGCGAACTGGAAAGGCAAAAACATATTCAAGAGCGGCGATGGCATAAGTTGGTGTTGAAGAGGGGTGAAAACTCGTAAGCGCATATTTGCATACCCATAAACTGTATAAATGAGAATCTTCACGAAGGGATGACTATAAAAAATAGGAATGAGTACCAAACCTATACCGACCGATGTCATCCATACAAGCTCTAACCCTAGCGATTCTGTTGTGTGAGTTTGAGTTAGGCTATCCTCAGGTTGATCCGCCACCGCCTCAGTGGATGAATGACCTTAAACAGACGATTCAGACTTTATGCCAAATGAAAACAACCCTGAAGCGGGGGTAGTGAGGTGACCTAGCACAAATGGGGTGGGAAGAAAGAAATAATAGACGATATTACTATTGCAAACACTGGCAAAACGGAACCTGTGTTTCTAAATATATGGGCAGTGGATCTTTGGCTGAGGTGATTGATAACCTCACCCAGCTTGAGCGTGAGAGACAACAGCTTGAGCGTGAGAAATGGCAACAAGAGAAAGCGGAAATCAAGGCTATTGAACGCCAGATTGATGTGAATTATCTACCAAAATACGGATAGTCACTCACGCAGGCCCTGCTCGCCACAGGACACCACAGGCATAAAGGCCAATGGAGAAGAAAACGAATGAGCAGAAAACATAAAAGCAAGAGGGAACAACTAAGAAGTGAAGTTAATGAATATCTGATGGCACTGCAAGAGGGTCGGGGAACTGATGAGGATATTGAAAGATTTAGAGATTCTATTAAAGAAATTCCGGCCCTACTTAATATGTTTGATATGGTGAAGATCACTAGAGAAGCAGTGGTGAAGAAGCTGTCTGGAGACAACCAAGCCCTTAAACTTGCTACTCTGGAAATAATGAAAAACACAAAGGCTGCGTTGGGCTATGACAATAGTTCACAACTTGAAAGGCTTTTGATTGAACAGATTATATTGTGCCATATACGTTTATACTGGGTTGAGGCTCTGTTTACTCAAAATTCGGATCAAGCTACTATGGCACAAGTACAACATTGGGAAAAACGCTTGAGCGTGAGTCAACTTCGTTATTTTCGGGCAATTGAAACTCTGGCCCGTATCCGCTGTTTAGCTCAACGTACCCCCGCCTTGTTACAAGTCAATATCGGAGCGCAACAGGTTAACCAGGTAAAGGGTGATAGTCCACTAACGAAAGGGTAAGAGCCGGATGTCTCAACCTTGCGCCAAAAATACAATTTTGACGAAGGGGCGAGCTATAGCTTGTAGAATAAAGCCGCCGACCCATTCTCATTTTTCTTACTAAATCTACTCCTTCTGATTTTTTTGACCCAGGCGGCGGGAGTCGGAACGTTCCGACTTTGGCGGCGTTGTCGGTTAATGTATTGCCGATGCTGGAGGAGGAGGCGAGGGAACGGATGTCATTGGGGGTGGTGACAAAAAAATCGGGCAGTCAAAAAATTGACACCCCGATAGAGAAGATAGGCCGTGCCACCGAACACACCGCCTGCGTGGAGTGAACAATAGAGCCTGAAAAACAGGAAAGAACAGGGTTTGACCAGGCGAGCGCGTGGAATGAACGCATAAAGAATTTTGCTTTTGCCTCTTGACAAATATATATATCTAGTATATATTATATATATGTCTAGTAAACATATTAACTCAAGCAATAATGACGAAGGGAGTAAAAGCAAAATGGTACTACGTTCAATTTATTTTGACTCGTTTTGGTGGAAACAAGCCAAAGCCAAAGCACAAAAGAGTCACGTGCCTTTGGCGGTTGTCGTTCGGCAATTGCTCAAGGCGTGGGTTAAAGGTGATGTTACAGTTAGTATTGACGATAACGGAGATTAAACGAAAGGAGGTTATTGACCGATGGACGCCCCACCTTTGGCCCGGAGAGACGCCCACCGGCAATAGCCGACATAACACGCGAAAGGACACATATTATGTCTAAGAACATTTTATCATATTCCCCTGGAAACGACAACAGAATAACTACTCAAGCCAACCTGCTCAAGATAGCGGCGGTTACTATCGCTATCCCCCGTTATGCTGGCGCGTTTGCTTTATCGGCTGGCTTTGTAGCAGAGGGCTATCTTCACACTAGCTTGGGCATATCTGAGGTTATAGCAGGTGTAGCTATGGCCGTGCTAGAAGGTTTTGCTATCGCCTTCATTCTCAACAAATGGCGTTTGCTCAAAGCTAGCTCAATCGCCTGGTATGCTTTGCTCACTGTTACCTCACTGTTAGCTCTAAGCTTACCTCTTGTTGCTATACCGTATCTCTACTTTATGCAAAACGGTTTTGAAGCCGTAAGGGACGTTTTTCCCAATATTTGGCTACAAAATGCGTGGAATTTTACGGTAGCTTTTGTACCTATGCTGGTAGTCATTGGTGTGGGGCTGGCAGATGTCAACGAGCTAGAGCGGGAGCAAAAGCAAATTGACTTCGAGCTAGAGGCCAGCAAAAAGAGAGCAATGCTAGAAATGGAGTTGAGCAAACTTCAGCTAACCGTCGAGCAGGCCAAGACAGCCAATGAGCTGGAGATGAGGAAGCTTCGAGCGCAGTACAAGGTAGACATTAGCAACGTCGAAGCGAGGCAAGAGCAAAAAATGAGCAAGGGCTTTATCTGTGAGCATTGCGGCGAAGCCTTTGAGAAGCAACGCCAGCTTAACGGCCATTTGGCTCACTGCAAAGTTAGAGCAAACGGCCATAGCAAGGCAACAGAACTTGAACAGAGGGAGGGTGTAGGATGAGGTACTTTTGGCAGCAATATGAGCAAGCAAGAGCAACCGCCAGCAACAGAATTGTAGACTTGCCCAAGAATATGTATACCGTCTTGCCCGATCACAAACCCACGCCAGGCAGGTTACAGGTAACAGTAACCTTGCTGGCAATTGTGGGCGTCTCTGTCTTATTTGCAATGGGGGTGATGGTATGAAACATCAAAAAGATGTGGTCATAGGCGAAATCGAAAAGAGGCCCAACAGCATCAAGATTCGCTTTTTCTGGTATGTCGGGCTGTTCACTTTCCTAATAGCAGTTTTAGCAATAATAGCAGCATGGCCGGTTGTGGTTATTTTGGCAACATACCTGGCTTATGCTGTTAGTGCTATCGTTGCTATTGTTGCTATTGCCGGCGGGTTATACCTGGCTTGGCTGGCCTGGCACACTATCAGGCACAAAGTCAGGCGGGATGAGGCTATCACCCGCAAATTGGAAAATGAGTCCAGCATTATCACGCACGACCACAACCACGTAGCCTATACGTTTAGCAATGGGCAGTTGTTTCCCATTTACACCCCCCAATTGAAACAAAGCGAAATGCTACAACTGGCAAGCGGCAATGTGCAAACCCTGGACTTTTTGGAAGTAATGACCAAGCCCAGAAGGTGCTATTCTATCGTGGCCGACCAACAGACCGGCAAAACCACCTTAGCCCATTACCTGGTTGAATATTGGATGAAACAAGGCATCAAGCCCATTGTGATTGCTCAAAAGTATGATTTTGGCGAGTATGCCCACTGTGAGCAGTTTGGGCCGGACAGTGACAGCATTGTGACCGGGTTTGACCTGGTTAAGCAAGAGGCCCAAGTCAGGCAGCAGTTAGCCAAACAGATGGCCTATGGTGAAATGAACCTACAACCTGTTTTCCTTGAGGACTTCACCAGCTTTGCCAGTCTGATAGGTGGCAAGGAACTTGAGTCCTTTGTCAGCCAGGCCCTAACCGTGTTTGCAGCGCGGGGGCTGTTGCTCTATTTCATCGTACATAGCAGGGTCAAGGGTGCTTTTGGCTTGGGCAGGCAGGGGGCGAGTCTCAAAGACCAGATGACTCGTCTTGAGATTATCCCGGCCTATCATCACAATGGAGAGATTGACCACGCCGGCAAAAAAGTGGTTTGTTCCATTGGCTCAAACCTGATTGACGTACCAGTGACCGGCATACCCCACCACAGGCCAAGACTTGACTATGACTGCACCCTATCACTTTATAGTCTCCAAATGGACTTTGACCACAAACCACAGCCAAGCAGACTGGAGTCAAGCATCCTGAGACGATATGACCAGGGTCAAGGCATCAGCCAGATTGCCACCAGTGTTTTTGGGCAACAAAACGGATATAACACTAGCAAGGTCAAAGCCGTTTTGGAGAAGTTTGGCCGGGAAATTAGAGACGCCAGAGTCAGAGAGGAAATAGGACAATGAAACATCATTATGATTTTTTGCTATATGACGATAGCCGACCCTGGCGCAAGAAAATGAACCCCAAAAAGTGCGCGGCAAGGCAGCATAAAAATGATGATAAACAATGCTCAGGTAAGGCCGTAGAATTGTTAGGAGAACACCTTTTTTGTTCAGAGTGTGCATCTATGATTAGGTTTTTTAACTGGCAACGGGAAAAGGAAGGGGCGGCACAATGAACAGCAAAAACAACGCTATGGGCTGCACTATCCTGTTTTTAATAGGCTTGGGACTGTCTGTTGCCCTACTATGTATTCATACGCCAGCGATAGCGCAACCCGCCAAACCAATGCCCAGGCTAACTTAGAATACGCCAGAGGGCAAGCCCAGGCAATGATAATTGAGGCCCAAGCAGAGAGCCGGTTACATTCTGCCCAAGCTTGGGCCATTACAGCCGGGGCAATTGTTCCCTTTGTGGCCCTTGCCATTGTCGGGTTGTTGGGGCTGGCGATTGTGGCCTTGTCGGTTGTGTTGGCCGTTAGACCACGCCAGCAGGCCGTAGAGCGAATTGAGACAAGGATTTTGTATCTCCCCCCACCACAGGCCACAAGACACGAATTATGGCAGGCAATAACGGACAATCAGCCGGTCTTGATTGAGGCCGGGAAAAAGTAATCAACAGGCCGCCGGTCATTGGCTCGCCTATCCAAGAATGGAGAAAGAATGATGACAACGCAACCAGAATCCAAAACGCAAGATTTAGCTTTTGTGGTACAAGAGAGGGCAATTATCTATTGTCGTGTCTCCACTGATGAGCAAGCCGAAAGCGGGACAAGCTTGGACAATCAAGAGGAAAAATGTTTGGCCTACGCCGAAATCAACCACATAAAGGTTGTGGGGGTCTTCAAAGAGGACTACACCGGCAAGGTATTAGACAGGCCGGAACTCAACAAAGTCCGTGAAGCGTTACGCAACGGGCAGGCCGACAACCTGATTGTCTATAAACCGAATCGGTTAGATAGGTCAGAATGGGGAATTAACCTTTTGCTTTTGATGCAAGAACTAAAGTCGCTTGGGGTTGAACTGCATTATAGCCAAGATAGCCGAAAAGTTGACCTATTCAATCCGATGGAAGCCTTTATGTATGGCTCGTTTGCCGGTTGGCAGGCTGGCGAGGATCACCGGGAAACAGTCAGGAAACTTTACGAGGGAAGATTGGCAAGAGCTAAAGCCGGTTATGTTGTGCCACACGGCAAAACGCTTTACGGCTACAGAGCAATTAGAGGCGAAGAGAGAAAAGAAGTTGACAAACCACAAGATGAACACAGGCGCAAAAGAGAGGATAAATTATGGTTTTTTGAGATTGTCGAAGTTGAGGCCAAAATCGTGCGCCTGATTTTTCACTGGTTTGTGATTGGCGACGAGCCGGGCAACCCGCTTGGGGGATTAAGAATCGCAGAAAAGCTAAATGAGATGGGAGTCAAATCCCCCAAAGGTGGGAAGTGGCGCAGACAAACGATATACCACATTCTGACCAATGAAACTTACGCCGGGGTGTGGCATTATGGGAGACGCGGCAAAGACAGAAGCAAACCAAGCAGCGAATCTATACCTATCCCTGTTCCGGCAATTATCAGCCGGGAAATGTGGGAACTGGCCCAAGCGCAAGTACAGGAAAACAAACGATATGCAAAGCGAAACCGCAAGCCGGGAAGATACCTGTTAGCTGGTCGGGTGACGTGCGGCGAGTGTGGGTACAAAATGCGCGGGCTTACCAAGACTGGCGAAAGGACTTATAAATACTATGCCTGCAACAATAGGCCATCTGAAAAAGGAAGATATTGTGATTGTCACAATCCACTTTTTCGTAGTGAGGTAGTTGACCTAAAGGTATGGCAATGGGTTGAGAAAATAGCCAGGGATAAAGATAGGCTACTGGAAGGTTTGCAAGGTTACAATTCCCGGCAAGAAGGCAAAGTAGAATCAATCCGCCGTGATCTAGCTTTGGTTGAAAACTTGATGAAAGACAAAGGTCAAGAACTAGATGAAGAATTGGACAATCTGAATGTGTTGACCAGTCGGAGGGCCAAAGCCAAAAAAGCCGCAGAGATTGAACAGATAGAGGCGGTTTTAGATGAACTGGAAAGCCGCAAGGCCAAGCTACTAGCACAACTTGAAGCCAAAACGGTTACAGAGGAACAGATAACCAATATCACTACTTTTATGGCACAAGTGGCCCAAGACCTGGAAACCTTGCGGGAAGCGGAAGCACAAGGCGAAGACTTGCCAGAGCTAAAGATAGCCGTTCATGAGGCCAAGCGGCGGCTGTTGGCTATGTTAGACGTACAAGTAACTCTGTTTGTCGAAGATGATAAGCGCAAGGCCAGAGTAACCGCTAAGGTTTGCCCGGACGGTGTTATTTTGTCGGTACAGTACAAACATACAAATATTTTTGCACAGGCCGGGTTGTTTTTGAGGGCAATAATTGCTGCTCAACTTCAAGCAAATAACGCCGGCAGAGTATCTGCTCAAACTCCGATTTGTCAAACAGCCGATAGGGTAAATCCGGGGGAATGCCCAGGGCGCGATGGCTTTGCCGTTCGGTTAAATCCAAGCTGGCCGCATCGGCCCCGGGCCGGTGGAATTCCTCGATAATGATGAGTTTTTGCCGGGTCACCCGGGTCGCCTCATCCAATACGCGCTCCGGGTTTTCGCAGTGGTGTATCACGTAAAAAAGCAACGATACATCAAATTGATTTTCTACAAAGGGCAGGGTCTGCCCATCATAAACCCGAAGGGGCACCCTAACTTCTGGCAACCGCAAATCACGAATATCCACACCGGTACAAGTTAAATGGGGATTTTGTTGCATTACGTGGCGCAGGGCCAGGCCCGTGCCGACCCCAATATCCAACAACGAGGCCGCTGGCCCCAGGTGGGCTTGATAGCGCCGGTGGTAGTCGCCAATCTCCTGCAAAGCCCGCGCAAATAAAGGGTTAAGGGGCATCCTGTGGATAACGTTTTCTATCTGGCGAATATGGGCGTGATCCGTTTCATCAATTTTTTGTACTAACTCGGCCACGGTAATTTCGCCAAATAATTTATGCACTGCCCGGCGTTGCCAGGCCGCAGCCGGGACTTTTTGTAGCGCCGTCACCGTTTCTTGGCGATAACGGGCGTATGTTTCAAAAGCATACTCACCGTTGGCCGTAGACGTATTTGGGCTTAAGTCGCCAACAGACCACACCGGCTGCCTCTGATAATCAAGCCCAGGCACATCGGCCCGAGCGTGCCATTTTTCCACGTCACGGAGATGGCAGAGAATCTCACTCAAACATTGGCCCTCACCCGTCCGCCAAATCAATTGTTCGGGAGAAGCATCTTTAACCAGATACTGGATGATCTCAAAATTGCGCTGTAATTCTTGGCACATAAACCTGATACTGATAGTCCACCGCACTTAACTTGGTTAAGAACTACCCAAATTTTACTCCCGTAAAAAAAAAACGTCAACCGCTACTATTGGGGGTTTAGAATAACTAAGAATTTACGGCCAGTTGCGTCTTTTCCCTTTTGTGCTAAAATTCGCCGTTAACGCTTGAAATCACACAGGGGTGGTTGCGCCAGTAGCCTCCCCTAATTTTTTACCGACGAGAAAAAACATTATGTACAGAACTCATACTTGCGGCCAACTCCGCGCCGAACACGAAGGGCAAAACGTAATCCTCTCCGGCTGGGTCCATCGCCGCCGGGATCACGGCGGTTTGATTTTTATTGACCTGCGCGACTGCTGGGGCCTGACCCAGGTTGTTTTTGACCCCACCACCAGCCTTGAAATGCACAACTCGGCCCACGCCCTGCGTAACGAATACGTTATCCAGGTTGAAGGCCGGGTGCGCCACCGCCCGGAGGGTCAAGAGAATCCCAAACTGGATACGGGCCAGATTGAGGTTGAAGGCGAAAAACTAAAAATCCTCAACCAGGCCAATACCCCGCCCTTTGACATCAACAAAGAATTGCCGGTGGATGAAAAAATCCGGCTGCGCTACCGTTATCTTGACCTGCGCCGCGAGCGTTTGCAGCGTAACATCCTTTTGCGCCACAACGTTATCCGCCATATCCGCAACTTTTTGGCGGCTGAAGATTTTGTGGAAATAGAAACACCCATCCTGTTCAAAACCACGCCGGAAGGCGCGCGCGATTACCTGGTGCCCAGCCGGGTGCACCCCGGCAAATTTTACGCCCTGCCGCAAAGCCCGCAGCAACTCAAACAACTGATCATGGTGGCCGGGTTTGACCGCTACTTCCAGATTGCCCGCTGTTTCCGCGATGAAGACCAGCGCGGCGACCGCCAGCCTGAATTTACCCAGCTTGACCTGGAAATGAGTTTTGTGGACCGGGAAGACGTGATGGACGTAATTGAACGCCTGATGATCAGCGTGGTGGAAAATACCACCACCCTGCCCCTGCTGGCCAAGCCCTTCCCACGTTTGACTTATCAAGAAGCAATGGCTCGTTTTGGCCGGGATAACCCCGATATCCGCTTTGGGCTGGAATTGGCCGACTTCAGCCCCATTGTAGCCCACAGTGGCTTTAAGGTGT
The DNA here is from genome assembly GCA_016931895.1 of Anaerolineae bacterium. Lineage (NCBI taxonomy): Bacteria > Bacillati > Chloroflexota > Anaerolineae > Anaerolineae bacterium. Next base: position 20,690 of record JAFGDY010000115.1, on the reverse strand, counting down.
TCAGCAGCGTGGTGGCTGCCGGCGGGCTGGTCAAAGGCTTTAACGCCAAAGGGCTGGGGCACTACAGCCGTAAGGATTTGGACGATCTGGCTGAGTTTGTTAAAGAATTTGGAGCCAAGGGGCTGGCCTGGCTGGTTGTGGACAAGGGCGACGACGATAAGCCTACGGCAGGCCGCTCCTCCTTTGCCAAATTCCTGGCCCCTGCTGAAGTGTCGGCCATTATTGATCAACTTCACGGCCAACCGGGCGACCTGCTGCTCTTTGTGGCCGACACCTTTGCCATTGCCAACGAATCGTTGGGCCGCCTACGCCTGGAAATTGGCGACCGCTTGGGTCTGCGTAATGACAACGTATTGGCCTTTTGTTGGATAATTGATTTTCCATTTTTAATGTGGAACGAAGAAGAAAATCGTTGGGACCCCAGCCATCACCTTTTCACCGCCCCCATGGATCAAGATATCCCCCTGCTTGATACCAACCCCGGCAAAGCGCGCGGCAAACAGTACGACCTGGTGCTTAACGGCAACGAAGTGGCCGGGGGCAGCATCCGAATTCACCAGCGCGATTTGCAGGAGAAGGTGTTTGGCCTGATTGGCCTGGATATAGAAAAGGCCAAAGAACAATTTGGCCACATGCTGGAAGCCTTTGAATTCGGCACGCCGCCGCACGGCGGCATTGCTTCGGGACTGGATCGCCTGGTGATGGTGCTGGCCAACGAGCCAAACATCCGCGAGATTATTGCGTTTCCCAAAAGCCAGGCCGCTCTTGACTTAATGGCCGGCACGCCCACCGAAGTGACCGAACAGCAATTGCGAGAGCTGCACATTAAACTGAGGTAATGAGCAAAATATGCGTGTTTTAATCACCGGCGGCGCGGGCTTTCTCGGCTCCCATCTCTGCGATCGTTTTCTGGCCGAAGGCCACAGCGTCATTGCCATGGACAATCTTATCACGGGCAAAACGGCCAACATCGAACACCTGGCCGGGCGGGATGATTTTCTTTTTATCAAACAGGATGTGACCAACTACATTTACGTTGAAGGGCCGCTGGATGCTATCTTACATTTTGCTTCGCCGGCCAGCCCCATTGATTACCTGGAATATCCCATTCCCACCCTTAAAGTTGGCGCTCTGGGCACGCACAAAGCCCTGGGACTGGCCAAAGAGAAACAGGCCCGTTTTTTACTGGCCTCCACCTCCGAAATCTATGGCGACCCCCTGGTCCACCCCCAGCCGGAAGACTACTGGGGCAACGTTAATCCCATTGGTCCGCGCGGCGTTTACGACGAGGCCAAACGGTTTGCCGAGGCCATGACCATGGCCTACCACCGCTATCATCATTTAGACACCCGCATTGTGCGTATCTTCAACACGTATGGCCCCCGCATGCGCCTGCGCGACGGGCGGGTGGTGCCCAATTTTATCAGCCAGGCCTTGAAACATGAACCGCTCACGGTTTACGGCGACGGCAGCCAAACCCGTTCTTTTTGTTACGTGGCCGACCTGGTGGAAGGCATTTACCGCCTGCTCCTCTCCAATGAAGTTGAGCCGGTCAATATTGGCAATCCTGTTGAGATGTCCATCCTGGATTTTGCCCAAAAAATAATCACGCTCACCGGCAGCCGCTCAGAAATCACCTTCATCAAACCTACCGATGAACGCATTCAGGACGATCCCAAAGTGCGCCAACCCGACATTACTAAGGCCAGGCGCATTTTGAACTGGGAGCCACAAGTTTCTTTGGAGGAGGGATTGCGCCAAACCATATCCTTCTTTCAACATGCTTTATCATGACCATTGCGCCAACGTTTCATAAATTCTTAACCCTCACCCTGCCGCTATTAAATGTGTCGCCCAAATTAAAGCGACCGCTTTTTTTCACCAGCGTGGTTTTGCTGGGGGCGGCCATGGCCTGGCTGCCCGTAAAGATAACGGCCTTATTGCTGGGTGGCGCCATCTTCGGGTTGCTATTACTGCGCCGACCGATCTTGAGCCTATACCTGCTCATTCCCCTCATCCCTTTTAGCTCCCTGTTGGCCGTATCCCTGGGCAGTTTTAAGGTTGGCCTTATGGAAGTTGTTTTGGCGGCGGGGGTGACGGCCTGGCTGCTCCAACTCTCAACCCGTCATAACTATTTGGATGGTCCCTCCAAAAATAACCCCGGTCAGGGCGAACGGCCATTCGTCCCTATCCTGCTGTGGCCTTTTTTAGTGTTTCTGGGTTGCGCCAGCCTGTCGTGGCTCAACACTCTCTCCATTGGGGCCAGCCTGGTTGAAACCGGCAAGTGTGTGGAGATGGCGGTCCTCTATCTTTTGGTAACAGCCCTGCTGCCGCCTCAACACCTCAAGTGGGTTGTGCTTACCGTTTTGTTGACCGGCATGGCCCAGGCGGCTTTGGGACTTTACCAATTCATCTTTAAGATAGGGCCGGAGGGATTTCTGCTTTTTGGCGGGCGTTTTTTGCGCGCCTACGGCACTTTTGCCCAACCCAATCCGTATGCCGGATATCTGGGCTTGATCTTGCCCCTGGCTCTGGCGGTGGCCGGATGGGGGACTTTTGAATTAGGGTTTGCTTTCCGGCGCGGAAAGCGTCATGCTGAATCGGAAGATGCCCCATCAAACCGGCCAAGATTCCGCGTACCGTTGCCCGCCGTTAAAAAGAACCTGATGTTCAAACTTTTTGTCCTGGCCTCACTCTGGCTTCCGCCGGGGTTGATGTTGGTCGCGCTTTTGGCTTCCCAATCCCGGGCCGCCTGGCTGGGTTTGGCCGTGGCGGCGCCGGTCAGCCTCATTGCTCTAAGCAAACGGCCGGGCCTGGTTTTGGCCCTGTTAGGGTTAACCGGGGCGGGCATATTTTTGGTCACTTCTTTTGAACCGGGCGTTCTGCAAAGCGCGTCAGGCCGGCCCGGCCTGCCCTACGGGGCGGTCACCCAACGCCTGGCCGATGCCCTTGAAATTGTCACCATTGCCGATATTACCACCCTGGAAGTCACCGACGCCAATTTTGCCACCGTCGAACGGTTGGCCCACTGGCAAGCGGCCCGCGAAATGTGGCGAGACAATCCCTGGCTGGGGGTCGGTTTTGGCAATTATGCGGTAGTGTACCCGGCTTACGCGGTAGGGCGCTGGCTGAACCCGTTGGGACACGCGCATAACTACCTGCTCAACCTTGGCGCCGAGGCCGGGCTGGCGGGTATATTGGGCTACCTGATTTTTTGGATAGCCGCTTTTGCGGTAACATGGCAAGCCGTTCGATCCGGTTCCGGCTTTTGCCGGGCGGTGGCCGCCGGCGGATTGGGCATTTTGGCCCATTTACACCTGCATAACTTGTTCGATAACTTATACGTGCAGGGCATGTACCTGCACGTCGCCATCATCCTGGCCTTGCTCTCGGTTATATACACATGCTCAAAAAAGGAAATTTTTTGTCAATGCTAGAAACCATTACCACCCTCCATCAAACCCATCCCAAAGAATTCTCCCGGTTCATCAAATTTGCCATTGTTGGCGCGGTGGGCGCGGTGATTGATTTTACCCTGCTCAACTTAAGCCTGTACGTTATTGAGCATGAATTGGGCTGGAATCTGTGGCCGTCAATCAACGGCAATCTTTTGTTGGCCAACACCATCTCGGTAAGCGCGGCCATCCTCAGCAACTTCACCTGGAACCGGCTGTGGACTTTTCCCGAATCGCGCGCCCGCAAAAAGCGCAAACAGTTGCCCCAATTTGCCCTGATCAACATCATCGGCCTGATTATCAACAACGTTATCGTGGTTGGCCTTGACGCGCTCCTGGTGGGCTATATCGGCGAACCCTGGAGTTACAACCTGGCCAAAGCCATTGCCATTGTGATTGTTTTGTTTTGGAATTTTGGGGCAAACCGGATTTGGACGTACCGGGGATTGTAGAATTTATTTGATCCGGCGACAAGGCAGGTTCAACATTGAACATTTCTATTGATTACACCGCCGCCCTCAAACAAAGCGGCGGCATTGGCCGTTACGCGCGGGGTTTGATCACCACCCTGGCCCAATTGGATCAACAAAACCGCTACACGCTCCTGGCCGCCGCCGACGCGCCCCGCGCCGGCCTGCAAGTTTTCCAGTCGTATCCAAATTTTAATCACAAAATCTACCCGCTGCCGGAACGCTGGCTGACCATTGGCTGGCATCGTTTATACCTGCCGGTTCCGGTGGAATGGTTGGCCGGGGCAATGGACCTGTTTCACTCGCCTAATTTCATCCTGCCCCCGGTTGGCCGGGCCAAAACGCTGCTCACCGTCCACGATCTTTCCTTTATTCGCCATCCCCAGGGCGCGGTGGACAGCCTGCGCCGGTGGCTCAACCGGGTGGTGCCCCGCAGCCTGGCCCGCGCCGATCACGTGCTGGCCGATTCTCTCAGCACCAAAGACGATTTGATTGAAATCTTCAACGTCCCCGCCCAAAAAATCACCGTTGTTGGCGCGGGCGTTAAAGAGCGATTCCAGCCCATCACCGACCCCGCCGCCCTGGACGCCGTTCGCCGCCGCTACCGCCTGCCCCCGCAAAAGTTCATTTTGGGGCTGGGCGCGTTACAACCCCGCAAAAACTTTACCGGCCTGATCAGGGCTTTTTCCCAATCGCGGGTGAGGGAGACCCACCACCTGGTCATCGGGGGGGGCAAGGGCTGGCTTTACCACGACATTTTCAAAGCCGCCGAAACTTCGCCGGTGGCCAACCGGATCCACCTGATCGGCTTTGTGGCCGACGACGACCTGCCCGCGCTCTACAGCCTGGCCGACATTTTTGCCTTCCCCTCCCATTACGAAGGTTTTGGCATCCCCGTGATCGAGGCCATGGCCTGCGGCACGCCGGTGGTGTGCGCCAATAACTCCTGCCTGCCCGAAGTGGCCGGCCCATCCGCCTTGCAAATCACGGCCACAGACCTGCCCGCCCTGGCTGAGGCGTTGCAGGTGCTGGCCACAGATTCGGCCCAACGCCGGCAAGCCATAGAAAAAGGCTTTGTTCAGGCCCAAAAATTCACCTGGCCTGCCGCCGCCAAACGTTTACTGGATGTTTACCAATCACTTCTCCGACGTTCCATCTAGCCAAGTTTCTCTCTGGCCCAATTTATGCTATACTTGACTACAACGACGAAGGGCCAACGACGAACGACGAAGGACGAACGACGAAGGACGAAGGACAAAGGACGAACGACGAACGACGAAATTGACCATTCATTGGTCGGCGGTCGTTGGTCATTGGTCGTTGGTCATTGGTCATTGGTCGTTGGTCGTTGGTGGCCTGAATAGCAACAATATTTATTAACAGCATATGCCCTTGTTATTACTTAACGAAGACGAATTACGCCAAATTATCACCATCCCCGAAACCCTTGACGCGGTTGAGGCTGCTTTTGCGGCGCTGGCCGAGAATCGGATGAATGTGCCGGGCGACTTCACCTTGAACCTGCCCGCCGTCAACGGCGAAGTGCAGGTGAAAGGCACGTATTTGGACGAAGCTCCCTACTACGTCATCAAGGTGGGCAGCAATTTCCGCGACAATCCAAGCATTAATCTACCCGCCCAGAGCGGCCTGATGGTTGTTTTTGATGCCGCCACCGGCTTTCCGGCGGCCGTTCTGTTTGATAACGGGTACGTCACCAGTATGCGGGCCGGAGCAGCCGGAGCATTAACGGCCATCTATCTGGCCAACCCGCAGCTTGACCACGTAGCCGTGATCGGTTCGGGCCAGCAAGCCTACATCCAAATAAAATCGTTAAAGACGGTCAGAAACAACATTGGCCTGGTTTCGGTGTGGGGGCGCACGCCGGTAAAAGTTGACACCTACGCCCGCCGCATTGTTGAAGACCACGATCTCAATGTGGAAATTGCCTCCTCCATTGAAGAGGCCGTGCGCCGGGCAGACCTCATTATCACCGCTACCGCCAGCGAAGAACCCCTCATCCGGGCCGAATGGCTCAAACCGGGCGTCCACATTATTGCCGTGGGCAGCGACAGGCCCAACAAACAGGAGCTGCACCCCAAGGTGTTGCAACGCGCCGACGTGATCATTGTTGACCAGTACGAACAGTGCGCCGCCGTAGGCGAAATTCACCACGGCCTGGCCGCCGGCGTCATCAGCAAAGATGATGTGCAGGGTGAGTTGGGCGATCTGATCATTGGCAAAATTCCGGGACGCACGCACCCCGAACAAATAACCGTGGCCGATCTGACCGGCCTGGACACGCAAGACTCAACCGTGGCCACGCTGGCCCTGGAAAAGGCGCTCTTCCTGGGTGTGGGCCAGCGGGTGGCCGGTTCAGCCATAGACATCCAAAATCCACCCATCAGCTAACATGCCACCCACCGACAAAATACCCTGGCGTTATTTAGGCCTATTACTGGCGGCCAATCTAAGCCTGCTCTTGCCCAACGCGGCGCTCTTGCGCGTGGCCGGGGCTTTGCTCCTCATCGGCTTGCTGCCCGGCCTGAGTTGGGCCAACCGGCTGCTGGCCACTTCTCCTGCCCTGCTACGCTGGACCGCCGCCGCCGCCCTCAGTTATACCCTGACGATGCTCGCCGCCCTGCTGCTCCATTATCTGCCCGGCCCTTTACCGGCCTGGCCCTTGCTGACCGTCCTTAACCTGGTCGGCCTTATCCCTTTTTTAAAAGGCAACCCCGGCCCGGCCAAAACCGGCGCGGCCCTCACTCGCTTTTTGCCCCCGGCCCTTCTGTTGATCCTGGTTACCGCCGGGCTGCTGCGGGGCGTCAACCTTCACTACAGCGAGTTTCAAGGCGACGAAGCCCTGGCCATGATCGCCGCCGCCGAAAGCCTGGAAGGCCACGCCGACGCCCTTTTTTTACGGGCCAAAGGCCCCGGCGAGGTGCTGCTGCCCCTGGCCCTCTGGCGGCTGACCGGCACCACCAACGAACTCATCGCCCGCCTGCCCTTTACGGCTGCCTCTCTCCTGGCTATTGTGACCATTTATTTGATTGGCCGGGACATAGGGGGCCGGAGGCTCGGTTGGTTGGCCGCCGGATTTTTTGCCTTTAACGGTTTTGCCGTGGCTTTTGGCCGCATTGTGCAGTACCAGGCCCTGGTGCTGTGGCTGAGCGCCATGGCCTTTCTGCTGATCTGGCAATGGCGCCAAACCGGGCAACAACGCCTGGCCGTTTTAGGCGGCCTCTGCCTGGGCGCCGGCCTGCTGGCCCACTACGACGCCATTCTGGCGCTGCCGGCCCTGGCCTGGCTGTTTGTAACGACCACCCACCACCGACCACCGACCCTTACCGAAAATAATCAATTTACTCTCTATACCGGCGGCCAACCGTTGGCCATCAGCCGCCACGTAATTCCGGCCCTCAAGTCTGGTCTGCTGTTCCTGCTGGCGTTGCTGCTGGTCGCCTTGCCTTTTTATCTCCCCTTTACGCTGGACCCCCGGGCCAACCGCACCGGCCAATACGTGGGCCGGCGCATCGGCGATGAGTTGCGCAATAACTTGCCTAACTTTTTTCACTTCAACACCTTTTACAGTTCTTCTTATTACCTCATCCTAACCGGCCTGCTGGTCTTGGGCCTGCTGCTCTGGCTCCTGTGGCAGGCCCGCTGGAGCCGTTGGCGGCTGCCTGTTTTGCTGGCCCTTGGTATCGCCGCGGTTATTCTTAAGCCCAACCTGCTGACGCTCAATCAAACTAACCTGTCCATTCTCCCCTTTGCCTTGCTGCTGGCCGGCGCCTTTTTGGCCCTTCCCTTTGGCAGTTTTGGCCAGGCCCTCATTATCTGGCTGGCCGTGCCCTTTCTGGGTTATAATTTTGTGGTGGCCCTGGGTTTAACCCACATTTACACCATTGTCCCGGCCTGGTCCCTGCTGGCCGCGCTGGGCTGGCATCATCTTCTCGAATTACAAATTACAAATTACAAAAGGCGCTTCTCATTTCTCATTTCTAATTTTATCCTGATCTATTTGCTCTACCTATCAACCGTCTTTCTCTGGAACGCCTTTGTTCACCACGATGTTGAATATTGGCAAGATTATCCCCATGGCAATTTACCCTTTTACTGGAATCCTTATCCAGACCTGCCCCGGGCCGGTTTTTTTGGCTTTGCCCATCGCGCCGGCTGGAAAGCGATTGGCCAAAAAATTGTGAGCGGTGAATTGAGCGGCGATTACGGCAGCAACGAAGAACCGGACGTAACCACCTGGTACACCCGCGGCACGCCCCGCGCCTGCGACCCTCAGCCGGAATTTTACTACCTGGCCGGCGATCTGATTGATCCCGTAGAAGTTCCAACCAAGATCATTGAAACACAATATCAACAAATTGGGACGGTGACCCTGCCCAATCAAAAACAAATGCGCATCATGCAGCAAACACCGGCCAGCCTCACCCTGGACCAGTTGGACGAGGCCCGGCTGGCCCGCGAATTTGATCAAACCGCCACGCCGGCCGCTTTTGCGCGCTCGGCGCGGGGGGCGGTGCCGCTGGCCGTCAATTTTGGCCACCTGGTGCGGCTCATTGGTTATCAACTGGATACGCGCCGGGCCTATCCCGGCGGGCGAGTGCCGGTGACGCTGTACTGGCAGGCGCTGGCCCCCATCCCGGCCAGTTATCAAGTTTTTACGCACCTGGAAAGCGAGGCCGGGCCGGCGGCCCAGGCCGACGGCGGGCCGGTGTGTTGGAGCTATCCCACCACGCTTTGGCAGCCCGGCCAAATCATCGCCGACCAACACGCCATCCCCTTGCCCCCCTCAATTTCGCCTGGCACCTATCCCCTGAAGGTCGGCCTTTATCAGGCCGACACCGGAGCGCGGCTGGATGTATTGGACGAGGCGGGCAACCCCGCCGGAACCAGCCTCACTTTAGAAATGGTTGAGATCGGTCGTTAGTCGTTGGTCGTTGGTCATTCGTCAAAGTATGAACCATCCCAATTCTAGGAGAAAAGAGGTGGCGATGAAAGAGTATGTGCACGGCTATTCAAATCAAGAGACCGCCCGATTGGCGGACCAGGCCAATACGCTGGCTGAATTGTTACATTACGATACCCACTATCCGGCGGGGAGCACTGTTTTAGAAGTTGGCTGCGGCGTCGGGGCGCAAACCGTTATTTTGGCCCAAAATAGCCCCGAAGCCCTGATCACGGCTATTGATATTTCCCCGGATTCCTTGAACCAGGCCAGGGCGACCGTCAACCGGCGCAAGTTAAATAATGTCACCTTCAAAAAGGCCAATATTTTTGACTTACCTTTTGCCGACAATGGCTTTGACCACATTTTTGTCTGTTTTGTGCTGGAACATCTGGCGGAACCTGTCGAGGCGCTGGCCAGGCTCAAAAGAGTGCTAAAACCGGGCGGTTCCATCACCGTCATCGAAGGCGACCACGGTTCCTACTACAGCCATCCGGCCAGCGCCGAGGCCTCACGGGCGGTGCAATGTTTAATTGACCTCCAGGCCCGGCTTAAGGGGAATTCGCGCATTGGCCGGCAACTCTACCCCCTGCTGCGCCGGGCCGGATTTGCGCAGGTCAGCGTATCGCCGCGCATGGTGTATGTTGACGCCAGCAAACCGGCGCTGGTGGAAGGATTCAGCCGGAAAACATTTATTGCCATGGTTGAAGCGGTGCAAGCGCAAGCCCTGGCCTTAAGCTTGATTGATAAAAAAACCTGGGATAAGGGCATTGCCGATCTGTACCGGGCCACCGCAGAAGACGGCACGTTCTGTTATACCTTTTTTAAGGGGTTGGGGGTGAAAAGTGTCTCCCCAGTCGATTCATAATGCAGGGCCTCAACAATAGAGTTATTCCTCAATAAGGGGTGTAGCAACTTTGGACCCAGCGCCCACAGATAAACACGGACAAAAGTCAAAAAAATCTGTCGAATCTGTGTTCATCTGTGTCCAATAGATAAGACAATTTTATTAGGGCCTTAGCAGTTGAATCCTTGCTTTTTGGCCAAGAACATGAACCACAAAGCCACCAAGCGCACGAAGTCACCAAGATTCTTTGTGGTTTTTGTGTCCTTTGTGCCTTTGTGGTAAAAATCCTTTTTGGTTCCGGCCTGGAAGCAACGCGCCTTTGTCCGGGTTAGAGAACATCTAATCAATTCATGGCCCTTAGCTTAAATTGTTTTGCCGGCAAAGTTGTCTTTAAGTAAAAGTGGGGTTACGATGGGGGATAACTTAAACGAGTGAAGTGGTAATCCCCAAACTCAACAAACAACACAGGAGGCACAAATGTCAAAGAGCATCTTAATCACCGGCGCCAGCACCGGCATTGGCGCCGAAACAGCCAGGTATTTAGCCCAAAATAATACCATCATTGTGCACTATAACGCTTCCAAAACGGAAGCAGAAAAAGTGGCCGTGGAAGTCGGTCAGGCAGGAGGCCAGGCCCACCTCATTCAGGCCAATGTGTCCACCGAAGCCGGCTGCGTTAAAATTTTTGACGAGGTGCGCGAAAAGTATGACCACCTGGACGTTCTGGTCAACAACGCCGGTGGCCTGATCAAAAGACAGCCGGTTACAGCCCTTGAGTGGCCGCTGATGGAGCAAATTTTTGCGCTCAATGTATTCTCGGTGATGAAACTCTCCTCGCTCTGCATTCCTCTGCTCAAAAACGGCAGCCAGCCGTGTATCATCAACCTGACCTCAATTGCGATCCGGCATGGCGCCCCCACCGCTACCATTTATGGCGCAGCCAAATCGGCCATTGATGCCTTCACGCGGGGCCTGGCCAAAGAGCTGGCCCCGGACATTCGGGTTAACGCCGTTGCGCCGGGCGTCATTGAAACGCCGTTTCATCAAAAAGTCTCCACCCCGGAGCAAATGCAAAATTTCAAAAACAACACGCCCTTAAAGGTAAACGGCAAAGCCATCCACATTGCCATGGCCATTAAAATGCTGATTGAAAATGATTTTATGACCGGCGAAACCGTTGACGTCAACGGCGGCCTTTTTATGAGATAAAATTTAAAGGATGAGCCGTGAACTCATCTAAAACCTATGAGGATTTATCCAGCCAGGATCTGATGAACTTGATCGAGGCGAACCTGATTGAGCGATCATTGTATTTTCCCCGCCTCTTCAACGGGGAGATCCACGGTCCCAATCCAATCTGGTTCATCACCGGCCCCACTTTACCCGCCGGCAACGGTGTCGTTAGCGCAACCTTTGCCCTGGGAGAGATTGACGCCAGTATCGAGGCCACTCTGGCCCCCTTCAAAGCCCGCCGGTTGCCGCTGAAATGGTGGGTTGGGCCGGCCACTGCTCCCCAAAACATGGGCCAGCATCTACAAAATCATGGTTTAACCCACAATCGTGACATGATGGGCATGGCCACGAATCTACACAATTTGGCCCAGCCCATAGCACCACCCCTACCCAAATTAACTTTTGAAAGGGTTAAAAACAAAACAACTCTGGCCGAATGGTACAATCTTCTACTGGCCGGTTTTCCTATCTCATTTGATCAAGTTTATTTGGACGCTCTGGCCCTCGCCAGCTTGGGGCCAGGTACCGCCGAGCGCCACTACATAGTCCAACACCGGGGAAAAACAGTGGGCATCAGCACGCTTTTTCTGGATGGAAATGTCGCCGGCCTTTATAACCTGGTAACCTGCCCCCAAGCCCGGGGGCAGGGAATTGGGACCTGGTTGACAATAAGAACTTACCAGGAGGCCCTGACCTTGGGTTACGCCATCGGCACCCTCCAGACCACCTACCCCAATGCCTTACGGCTGTATCATCGGCTGGGATTTGAGGTTTATTGTAAAATCGGGATATATTCATATTCCAAGAATGTCTAGCCCCTTCAGAAATCCATGAAACTTTAGGCCCCGTTCACGGTATTATAGTTAGTGGAATTCTCTGATGAGCGCCAACCCAACAAAGTTAGCCTATCAACCGAGTAAACCACAGTGACGGATTGATGAAGCTGTTTTCTTTGGGAAGAGCGTCGCCAATTTTTTGGTAACTCAGGAGGGGGCGACCCGCCGGTTGTTGCCCCCCTATCTAACATTTGGGATAAATCCCGTTGGAGGCCCATGTGAAACCATTCCAAATCCCTACCCTGGTCATCAACTATTACCCGGTTAAAAATGGCCGGATCAATCGCGCTATAACCGGGGATGTTGACGCGCCGCTCGACGACATCCGAGCCCACGTTGAACGTACCACGGCCCGGGTGAGGCAAGCCCTGGAACAGGGCAGCTCTTATCATGGCTACAAAAACCCTGCCGCTCAACCAAGCCTGCAATACAAAATTCTGGCGACGCTTGAGTTTTTAGAACCATTGCCCACGCACCATAAACCGGGCCACCGCGCGCCAATGACGGATTACAACGCCATTATGAAACGGGTGGATATTGGCCATTGGGTGGAAGAAAAGGGTGTCAAAGAGGTGTGGTTATGGGGGTATCACGGCGGCGTGATTGACTTATGGGAGTCGAACATGGCCGGTCCCTTTGGCGACATCAGCAACAGCGACCGCGATCCGCATGACCTGCCGGTATTGCCCAAAACCTACACCGTGTATCACTACAATTACCAACGTGGCCCGGCCGAAGCGGTAGAGGACCACGTCCACCAGATTGAGGCCGTACTGAATTACGTAGACGGTCGTGATAGAACCCCACCCGCCCGGTGGCCCAACCTGCTTTTCTGGGGTAAATTTGTGGGCAGCGACCACTCCCACAAAATCGTCCGGCCCGGCTGCGGCTGGGCCCACTATCCGCCCAATGCCAAGCGCGATTACGATTGGGCCAATCCCCGCTATGTTTTAACCGACATTGAAGACTGGCAGCCCGACGGCACCGGGCCTAAAAAACGCCTCAACTGTGAGCGCTGGAACGGCGACAGCCTGACCTGGTTCATCTACTGGATGCAAAACCTGCCCGGCGCAAACAACGGTTTAACCTACAAAAGTCGCCCTTTACAAAACTGGTGGGTCTTTATCGGTAATTTTGATGAAGCGATGGGAAAGGGATGGGGGTTGGTTGAATAGAGCGAAGGCATCCTGATGCCTTCGCGGACGGCATAGGGATGTCGCCCTACGAAAATTTGGATCTACTGATACTAATAAAAAAACGGCCTTTCTTTAAGGCCGTTTTTTGCATGGTGCCAAGCCCACGGGCGGATTTGAACCGCCGACCTACGCCTTACCAAGGCGTTGCTCTACCGACTGAGCTACGTGGGCAATTTTTTATTTGAATTGATAATTGTATTCTGTCGGGGCGGACGGATTTGAACCGTCGACCTCTTGAACCCCATTCAAGCACGCTACCGGACTGCGCCACGCCCCGCTATTGGATTTTTAATGAAGTCGGGATGGGCGGATTTGAACCGCCGGCCTCTTCGTCCCGAACGAAGCGCGCTACCGGACTGCGCTACATCCCGCCACTTCTCGGTTTTGCCCTAAATAATAATTTGCGAGCAAAACCTTTCCTCTGGCAAAACGGGAGTATAGCATGAGCAGAGATTGCTGTCAAAAAACATAAGGCTCACGCTTGGCCATAAATGGCCTTCATTTCATCATACACCCGGCTCACCCCGGCCCTGATCCGTTTTTCGATGATGGATTTTTCGCCCGCCCGGTAAGGGAAAAAATCAATCATCTGGCTAATCACCACGGCAGCTTCGGCCTTGGTGCGGCCCGATTTATATTGGCTACGGACTTTGGAGCGCATAGCCCGGATATACTCCGACACCGGCTCGGTGGCTTCCACGTTACAGAGCGGCCCATGGCCCGGCACAATCATTGAGTAACTCTGCCGGCGCAGCCAGCGCGACCTGGCCAACCATTCTTCGCTGTTGCACTGGCCCAGGGCGGGATGCTCATTTACCACCACCAAATCGCCGGTAAAGAGAATGCGCTCGTTGGGCAAAAACAGGCCGCTGGTGGCCGGGGTATGCCCCCCCAGGTATAAAAAGTGCAACTCGCGCCCCCCTTTTTGGATCACCAGTTTGCCGGTAAAACAGAGTTCCGGCTTGATGATCCTGACCTGGTTAAATTGTCTTTGAATGTCGGGACGCTTTTTGAATAGATTTTTGGTCCGTTCGATGAAGGTTTCTTTATAATTGGCCATTTCTTTCCAGGCCGCTTCATGCGCCAAAACAGGCGCATCAAAGAATTGATTGCCCATAATGTGGGCCCGGTGGTGGTCGGTGTTGAAAACGTACAACACCCTATCCGTTAATTCTGAAACGGTTTTGGCCCAACGTTTACCGTCTTCGGGGATCATCGGCGTGTCAACCACAATCGCGCCCTCATCGGTTAAAATGCAGCCAACATTGGCCCCTTCATAATCCAGGTCAACAAAAACTCGGTCGGCAATTTCTTGGAGCATGGTCCATCCCTTTGGCATGGTGGCTTAAAACGTGATGTAGTTTAGCACAATTGATTTGGATTATCAAGAGAAATAGCAGATATTTAAGCTACAAATTGCCGCGCAGCGGTTGTTTGACGACGACGGACGAAGGACGAATGACGAATGACGAACTCGACTACTCGTTGGTCATTGGTCAATGGTCGTTGGTCGTTGGTCGTTAGTCCCCCCAGGCCGCCAACACTTTCCGTTGGCCGGCGCTGATGGCTCGCAGAAGCGCGTCCTGGTCAACGGGCAGGCTCAACACCCGAACGCCGGTAGCATGGTAAATGGCATTGGCGATGGCCGGGGCGGTGGGGATGCTGGGCAATTCACCCACGCCTTTGGCCCCATAAGGCCCATCCGTCGTCTTATGCTCCACCAAACGCGAAACGATTTCCGGGGTGTGTTTGATCCCGGGTATCTTGTAACGGGCAAAAACGTTAGTCCAGGGTTGGCCGTTTTCCATTACATAATGCTCGGTCAGGGCATAACCCATACACATGACCATGCCCCCTTCTATTTGCCCCTGGAGCGTCTGGGGGTTGATGGCCCGGCCTACATCGTGTACCCCAATGATTTTTTGAATTTGCACCTGACCGGTTTCAACGTCAACTTCGACCAATGCTGCCTGGGCCCCAAAACCAAAAGCGATGTGCATATCGCCGCCGGTGCCAAGCGGCTGGGTTTTGGGCGCCCAGTATTCATAAGAGACTCTAGTTTCACGCCCTTCTTCTTTGGCCCAGGCAACGGCCTGGGCTATATCTACCGCATCACCATTTATCCAGATTTGGCCGTTGGCAAACACCAATTCGTCCGGCGCACAGTTCAAACGTTCCGCTGCCGCCGCAGCCAACACCTGCCGAACACCCTGAGCCGCGTAACGGGCCGCATTGCCGCTGAGATAGGTTTGGCGGCTGGCCGTGGTGGGGCCGCCGTCGGGGGTACGGTCGGTATCGCTGAGCAACACCTGCACCTTGGCATAAGGCAGGCCCAACATTTCTGCCGTCACCTGGGCCAGCACGGCCGGTAAACCCTGCCCCATCTCCGCCGACGAGGTGCGGACTTCGGCCATCGTTCCCCGGCGGGGATCCACCCAAACTTCCACCTCGACCTCGGCTTTATCGGGCGCGCCCCCACCCAGGCCGGTATTTTTGTAAGCCAAAGCGATCCCCCAGGCGTAATGTTTGCCGCCCTCGCGCCATCGCCAACAAAAGGACTCTCCCCGTTGGGTATGGTGAGTCTGCATCTCGCTTTCCAGCGCGACTATACACTCTTTAAGACCCACACTCTCGCGCAGCAACTGGCCGGTGCAGGTCATTGCGCCCACCTCCAGCGCATTGAGGCGACGGAATTCAAGAGGGTCCAAGCCCAATTGTTCAGCCACCTGGTCCATATTGCTCTCGACGGCAAAGGCGCTCTGGGTAACACCAAAACCGCGGAACGCGCCGCAGGGGGGATTGTTGGTATACATGGCATAACAATCCACTTTCACATGAGGCACGTCGTAAGGCCCGGAAGCGTGGGTGGTGGCGCGAGTCATCACCTTCTCGCCCAAGCTGGCGTAGGCGCCGCTGTCGCCAAATAATTCCGCTTCCACCGCCGTCAATCGGCCTGTTTTGGCGGCGCCCGTTTTTACGCGGATCACGGTGGCGTGGCGTTTGGGATGCGCCTGTAAACTCTCCTGGCGGGTGTAAAGCATTTTTACCGGACGCCCGGTTTTTTGGGCCAGCAGCGCCACGTGTATCTGGCCCATAACATCCTCCTTACCGCCAAAACCGCCACCCACCAGGGTGCCGATGACGCGCACTGCTTCGTTTTCCACACCCAGACAGGCCGCAATTTGCTCCCGGTCGGCATAGGGGATCTGGCTGCCCACATAAACGGTCAATTTGGGATGGCTGGCGGTTACGCCCCGGTCGGCAGAGCGGTCCACATTTCCACCAAAATCGGCGGGATTATAGCCGGCAGGCACAGCAATGGCGCACTCCGGCTCAAGGAAGGCGTGTTCGGTCATAGGCGTATGATAAGTGCGTTCTACAATCACGTCGGCCTGGGCAAAGCCGGCCGCTATATCACCTTTGCGCACTTTGATGTGTTTGAGCAAATTACCCTCCGGCCGGTCATCGTGCAAAATGGGCGCGTCCGGCTGGCGGGCCAAAATAGGATCGGGCACGATGGGCAACGGCTGGTAATCAACCTCTATCAAGTCCAGAGCCTGGGCCGCAATTTCTTCCGTGTCGGCGGCCACAATGGCTACGGCGTCGCCCGTGTAGCGCACTTTATCGTAACACAGCGTGGGCCAATCGGTTTCCACCAGGCCGTGATTTTTGCGGCCCGGCACGTCTTTGTGGGTCAACACGGCGCGGACGCCGGACAGGGCTTCCGCCGCGCTGATGTTGATAGAGAGGATTTTGGCATGGGGAATGCCGGCCCGTTTGGTGCGGGCGTAAAGCATCCCTGGAAAAGCATAATCATCGGTGAACATAGCCCGGCCGGTGACTTTTTCCAGAGAGGTAGGATGGGGCAGGGGACGGCCAACGGCCTGGCCCGGCTCCTGCACAGAGGGAATGTCAGGCGGAACATCCTCACCTGCGGCCTGGCGAATGGCCCGGATAATGCTGGTGTAACCGGTGCAGCGGCAGTAGGCGTCTTTCAAAGCCACTTTTATGTCGTGTTCCGTCACCGGCTCGCCGGCGGCAGTTTTGCTATCAAGCAAGGCTTTGGCGTTCATTATCAGACCGGGGGTGCAAAAACCGCACTGCACGGCGGCGTGGTCAATAAAGGCTTGTTGCAGCGGGTGCAATTGACCGTTGGCCGTCAAACCTTCAATGGTTTCAATCTCTGCACCTTGAGCTTTGAAGGCCGGATAGATGCAGGAGTTCACCGGCGTTCCATTGACCAGCACCGTGCAGATGCCGCACTCGGCCTCGTTGCAGCCGATTTTGGTGCCGGTCAGACCCAGATCATAGCGCAGCACCTGGGCCAAAAAGCGAAATTCGGGCACGTCTAAAGTGTGTGGGTTGCCGTTGACGGTCAATTTTAAACGGGTCATGCTTTCTCCTCATCATCCGCTGAGTTCAACAATTTTTATAGTGAATACTTTATTTATTATAACACAAATCGCGGTCAATTTCCCAATTGAGCCACTCGTGGTATCATGGCCGCTATGAAAAAACAACTTCGGCTACACCTGATAGTTATTGGATTTTACCTCTTACTGGCCCTCATTCTCACCTGGCCGCTGGCCGTTCACCTGACCAGCCACATCCCCGGTGAAGCCACCTGGGCCTTTGACGAAGCCACCTTTATCTGGAATATGTGGTGGTTCAAATTCAGCCTGTTAAATTTACAGCAGACGCCGCTGGTGTCAACCTATATCTTTTTCCCGTTGGGCGTCAACCTGACCACCTACACTTTTAATCTCTTTAACGCCGCCTTTGGCCTGCCTCTCCAGCTTGCTTTTTCGTTGCCCCTGGCCCAAAACCTGGCCCTGCTCTTTTCTTACGTTTCCAGCGCCTACGGTATGTTTTTGCTTTCACTTTATCTACTTTATCAAACAAATATGGGCCAGCCTGCGGCACATGTTACACCCCCAACAAATATGTCGCCTACTTCCTACCTGGCCGCTTTTGCCGCCGGAAGCGTGTACGCCTTTTCCGCCAGCCGCATGATGTATGTGGCCCTGGGCCATTACAATTTTGTGACCATTCAATGGTTTCCCTTTTACACCCTGTTTCTGTTAAAAACACTGCGCGACGGGAACATCAAAAAACACATCCTGACTACCAGCCTGTTTGCCGCCTTTTGCCTCTACGCCGAGTTGACCTACAGCGTTTTTTTGATCTTCATTACCCTGTTAGTAGTTGGAGGTGAGTGGGTTAAAACCTGGAAACAGGAACGACGCTCAAATTCTGCCCTCATTAAAACGCTATCGGCTCTGGCCTTGATTGTGCTGTTTACGCTAATTTTCACCGCCCCTTTTGTTCTCTCGGTTTTGCCCGACTTTCTCGATCCCGCCTATGCCCAACCGGGCTGGGGCGAGGGTCTCAAACTCAGCGCCGACCTGGCCGGCCTTTTTACCCTCACGCCACTGCATCCTCTGGCTGGAGTAGACTGGATCACCGAGTTACGCGCCGTCATCGAAGGCACCGGCCGCTTCAACGATGCCAACACCCTTTTTCTGGGCTACGGCATTCTGGCCCTGGCCTTGCTGGGTTTTGCCGTGCGCCGCAAACAAGGGTGGGTTTGGTTGGGGGGCGTCATCATTTTTACTATTCTCAGCCTGGGGCCGCTGCTAACCATTAACGGCCAGAACCGTTTTAACCTGGACGGCCTTGAGGTCACGTTTCCCTTGCCTTTTGCCCTGCTGCACTACCTGCCCGTGCTCAACGCCCACCGCGTGCCCAACCGCTTTGGCATTCCACTGAGTTTGAGTATGGCCGTGTTGGTTGGTTTTGCCATAGCTTGGCTGTTAGGCAAACTAGAAATTAGAAATAAAGATTTAGGACAAGATAGCGGCCCCAAAAACAGGCATTTTTTAATTTCTATTTTCTCATTCTTTATTCTTCTTTCTCTGCTTCTGTTTGATCAATACAGTGTTCCACTCCCGCTCACTGATGCCCGTATCCCGGAAATCTACTATCAAATTGGGGCCGAGGCGAATGACTTTACCCTGCTGCAATTGCCGCTGGGCTGGCGCAACAGCTACGGCACCTTGGGGGCCGAACGGACCCAACTGCAATATTACCAGGCCGCCCACCACCGGCCCATCCTTGGCGGCAATACCTCCCGCAACCCAGCTTTTAAGTTTGACTACTACGCCAACATCCCCCTTTTTTCCGCCCTCACCGAAACCGAACTCTACCGCAGCGTGGATGAAATCACCCTGGCCCGGGCGCGCCAACAAGCCGCCGAGTTGATGGCCCTTTATAACGTCAAATACCTGGTCATCCACAGCCCCATAGAACACCGCAAACCTTATGAAGATACCTTCCTGGCTACGCGAACGCTTGCGTTTGACCTCATTCCCCACCAGCCCGTTCCCCGCTACCAGACGTCAGCGGTAGAGGCCTTTGCTATAGAGCAGACGCCCTTGCCCAATCCCCTCATTCTTGATTTTGGCGATTGGACCAGTGACCCTTACCGAGGCGAAGGCTGGGCCAGTAACGAAGAAATCTTTGCCGCCACGGCCAACTGGGCTACGGATACTACCGCACTCGTCTTTTTCCCCAGGCGCGGCAGCGGCAACCGCCAGTTGTCCATTCACCTTGCTCCCTTTGACTATCCGGGGATGCCGGAACAAACCCTTCAGTTAACCCTTAACGGACACCCCTTGCCCTCCAGTTTTTCCCTCAACAAAGGCTGGCAAACCATTGAAACCGTTTTGCCAGAGACTTATTTACAAGAAGGGCTGAACCGTTTAACGCTGCGCTTTGCCCACACCGCCCAACCCCGCCGGGTATTGCCGGCCAACCGGGCCGTTGGCGGCACAGGCGCGGAAACGCCGGTTGACCTGGAGGTCAACAGCAGCAGCGACTTTGCCTTTGTCACCGTTGGTTTTGGCGCTGAGGCTATTGACGCTTCGGCCCACCGGCGCGGGGTCAACCTGGCGGTGATAGACCTGAAATCCGGTCAAGTAGTCAAAATAAAAGGTTTTGACACCGCCGCCAACGAGTTTGAAGCCGCTGCCCTAAGCCAATTTATTACAGACATCCCCCCCGGCCACATTGTGATTGTGGCCACGCAGGGGACGGAAGCCGCCGCTTTCTTTACTACCGAGACGCTGGCCGCCCTGCAAACTCTTGGCCTGTCAAGCGAACATCTTAACCCGCCCTTCTCCGCCATCGGCGTGAAAGGGGCCGGGCCGGGCACAGCCCTGCAAACAAGCGGCGATCCTGCCTACCTGCGCCTGGGGGCTGCGCCGGATGTCCGTAACCTGGCGGCGGCGGTAGATAAAATCATCATCAGCCAGCGTGATTAAATTTGCCCCTGGTTACGTATAATATACGAGGGCCAAAGGGCAAACAACCTGTCTTTAACGTCTCTTGTTGGCCCTAAAATGCCGGCCCAAGGTCACTTATTTGACAAAAATGCCATTGACCTGGGCAAATTCTTGGTGTATGGTTATGAGTATGGGCCTGGCCCGGTTGACCACCTAAACCGCTTGACAACCAAGATACTACCAGGGAGGGATGACCTTACTGCCGATTGTTTGTATGCTATACTTTGTAGATAATCTCACCCATAATAAGAAGGAGCTTTGCTAAAAATGGAAATTGTGCAAACCTTTGCCCAGAAAGTGATGGGCAACGTAGAAAAAGTGATCATCGGCAAACACCAGGCCGTGGAAGA
>JAFGDY010000114.1 GCA_016931895.1 Anaerolineae bacterium | reverse complement strand
TCTTCCACGGCCTGGTGTTTGCCGATGATCACTTTTTCTACGTTGCCCATCACTTTCTGGGCAAAGGTTTGCACAATTTCCATTTTTGGGGAGACTCCTTCCAATTGACAGGCTCTGGGAATTATACAACTTTTTGGGAATTCGCCCAAGACTTTACTTATTAATTGGAGCAACCGAACGTTCATTTTGAACACACCCTTTTGATTTTGCATCTGACCAAGCTTGTGATACCATGCCCAAGTTAGTATTTTGATATTCGCAATGGAGCTGTGTTTATGCCCACCGGCTATGTTTTCGACGAGATCTTTACCAAACATGATTTTCCCGGCCATCCAGAAAATGCTTACCGGCTCCGGGCGGTCATGGACTATTTGGCCAAACAGGAAATTTTGTCTAAATTGATCCTTATTCCGGCTCGCCCCGCCACCCGTGAGGAATTAATGTATGGCCACCGGCCCGATTACATAGACCGGGTTGAAAAAATTTGCCGCAACGGCGGCGGCATGTTAGACCCGGACACCTATACCAATGAATTCTCTTACCAGGCCGCAATTTACGCGGTGGGGGGATTGATAGATTTAACCATGGCGGTGCTGAAGGGCGAACTGGACAACGGTTTTGCCTTGATTCGCCCGCCCGGACATCACGCTACCCCTGACCGGGCCATGGGGTTTTGCCTTTTTGGCAACATTGCCCTTGCGGCCCGCGCCGCTTGTCGAGATGGGGGCTTGCAGCGGGTGGCCATTGTTGATTTTGACGTTCATCACGGCAACGGCACCCAGGCTATATTAAATGAGGATCCGGCGGTGTTCTTTGTTTCTAGCCATCAATACCCTTTTTATCCCGGCAGCGGGGATGTTACCGATACCGGCATCGGCGACGCCCAGGGCACAAAGGTAAATATACCCCTGCGGGCCAAAACCGGCGACGAGGGCTTTAAGCGACTTTACGGCGAGATTGTGTTTCCTATGCTGCGCCACTTTAAGCCGGAATTGATTCTGGTGTCTATTGGTTTTGATTGCCATTGGAAAGACCCCCTGGCCAACATTGAGTTGAGTTTAGGTGGTTACTACTGGCTGTGTCAAAATCTGGTGAACCTGGCCGACGAACTTTGCCAGGGCCGAATTGTTTTTACCCTGGAAGGCGGTTATGATTTAGAAGTACTGGCCCCGGGGGTGGGTAATGTATTCAGAACGCTGCTGAAAAATTCGGATTATAACGACGGCCTGGGAGCGTCAATGTGGGCCGAAGCAGACGTATCTAAACTGATTGCCCAACTGAAACAAATCCACGATCTTTAGAGGCCAAGAAAGGGAGAGATTTGTGACCGAAGACTTGCACTCAATCTTGATGGAGCAGAAAGCATATTACCAGGCGCGCGCCCAAGAGTATGACGACTGGTTCTACCGGCGAGAAAATTACGACCGGGGGCCGGAGCATACCCAACAATGGCAGACGGAAATCAACGAAGTGTGCCATGCGCTGCAAAAGGCCAATCTCGGCGGCCACATTGTAGATATTGCCGCCGGCACCGGTATCTGGACCCATGAGTTACTTTCCCTGGCCGATCATATTACCGCCATTGACAGTTCCCAGGAAATGCTTGAACTGAACCGTAGCCGGTTGCAGAGTAACAAGGTCACTTACGTGCTCACCGATCTTTTTTATTGGCAGCCGGTGATGGCCTACGACGCCGCTTTTATGGGTTTCTGGTTGTCTCACGTGCCGCCTTCTCAACTCTATGAATTCATTGGCACGCTGGTCGGGGCGTTAAAGCCGGAGGGAAAAATCTTTTTTGTCGACTCCTTATTAAAACCCTCGGCTACGGCCAGGGGCCAAACCCAAGATTTGATTCTCCGTGAACAGGCCGCCGGTCTTGGTAAAAGTAGGCAAATTACCATTCGTCGTCGTTTGAGCAACAATCGTGAGTTTGAGATTGTCAAAGTTTTTTATGACCCCCACGAATTGGTGGAGCGATTTGGGGCGCACAATATCCCGGTAACGGTCAAAAAAACCGACAATTTCTTTTTATACGGTTGGGGCACCAAAATGCCGGAGGATTAAAATTAGAAGGTAGCCCAATTTCTTTCTAATTTCTTCCCGTTTGATTTTGGGTCTGGCCGCAAATCTTGATCCCAATTTTAAGGCAAAGACGCAAGGGTTTTGATTTTCTCCTTGCGTTTCATTACGTTTGGCAACAGAAAATATTGTGAAAGTTACCCGAGCTAAAAAAGCAGCTTTGCCGGAATTTACCCGCCGGCAGGGTTATCTCATTTTGGCCGCAACGATTATTGGGGCGGGTTTGGTGTATCTGGATGGCACAATTATTACGGTAGCCCTCCCCCAAATCCAAAAAGATTTTAGAGCCTCAATGAGCAACCTGCAATGGCTGATTGATATTTACATTCTGTCATTAACCGTGCCTATCCTGGTAGCCGGCTCTTTAAGCGACCGTTATGGGCGCAAAAAACTGTTTATGGTGGGCCTGGCCGGCTTTACCACGGCTTCGGTGGCATGTGGCATGGCCACAGCGTTTAATCAACTCATTGTGGCCCGGATAGTGCAAGGTATCTCCGGCGCGGTGATGTTGCCCGGCAGCCTGGCCATCTTGAACGCCAGCTTTCCCCCCGCAGAACGCGGCAAAAACGTGGGCACCTGGTCGGCGTTTACGCCTCTGGCTACGGCCGCCGGCCCGCTGTTGGGCGGCTGGTTAGTGGATAATGTTTCCTGGCGGGCCGCTTTTTACATTAATTTGCCAGTGGGCCTGGCCGCCCTTCTGATTACCTGGCATTTTGTGCCCGAAAGTAAGAGCGACACGATACCCGAAAGCCAGGATTGGCCGGGGGCTGGCTTGATCACAGCGGGCCTGGGCGGCCTGATTTTTGGCCTGATCGAAGGCCCCCGGCGCGGTTGGGCAGACCCGTTGGTGTGGATTTCCATTGCCGTCAGTCTGGTTTGTTTGCTTGGTTTTGTAGTGGTTGAAAACAAAGCCAAACACCCCATGATTCCTTTTTCCCTCTTCAAACATCGCACTTTTAGCGGGATTACATTGGTTACTTTTGTGTTGTACTTTGCCATGAGCGGGGTATTTTTCTTCCTGACCCTCAACTTGCAGCAAATTCAAAAATTTACCGCTACCCAGGCCGGCCTGGCCTTTATGCCCATCATTGTCTTGCTATTTCTCTTGTCACGCAGATCGGGTGTTTTTGCCGATAAAGTGGGGCCCCGGCTGCCGATGATTATTGGCCCGGTAATTATTGCCGTTGGCTTTTTTATGTACATGCTGCCCGGGGTGGCCGCCGATGGGCTGGACTTTTTGCCGGCCACCGTTGTTTTTGGCCTGGGCCTGGGCATTACCGTGGCCCCCCTCACCGCCGTCGCCCTGGGCGCTGTGCCCACCCATCTTTCCGGCCTGGCCTCCGGGGTCAGTAATGCCGCTTCCCGCGTGGCCACCATGTTAGCGGTAGCCATGCTGGGGGCGGTAATGGTGCTTCAATTTGGGGCATCGCTGCAAGAATATTCTGTATCCATTCCCCTTTCAGAGCAGCATCGTTTGACTTTGGCCGAGGAAGCCCTGGATTTAGGCGGCGCGGAGCCTCCCTCCGGCCTCTCTTACGAGCTGACCGCGGCCATTGAAACCGTTATTGACATAGCCTTTGTTGATGCTTTTCGGTGGATGATGGGTTTGTGCGGCGTGCTGGCCCTCGGCAGCGCCGTGATTTCAGCCTTCACCATCAGCAACCGGATTGTTCACTACCACGAAGGCGAGATGCTCCCCTGGCCCGAGCTGGAACCGGCTCTGCCTGACCTGTCACGTTATGACCATGCCGGCGTGGAGGCCCAACTGCCGGGAGTCAACGGCCATAGTCATTATGCCGAATGGTATGAGTCGACTGAATATGAGCCATGAGGCCGGGGCTAGAGAGTCAATGCGTCGTCGTCCACAAGATAATCGCCAACCTTTTAATTCCGAAGTAATCGCCCTGGTGGTGGGTGTTTTAACGGCCCTTGTTCTGACGGCAGTGGCCCACACCTTATCCGTTTCGGCCACCACGGGCCAGGCTGTGGCGCAAGTGGTGCAGGCCGCCATTATTTCCCCTACGCCTACCCCTACCTCCACGCCCACCGCCACCTGCACCCCTACTCCCACGCCCATTGCCACGGCCACCCCAACCTCTACTTCCACGCCCACCGCCACCCGCACCCCAACCTCTACTTCCACGCCCACAAACACTCCCTCCCCCACGGTCACGCCTACCCCCACCTTGAACCTGGCCAAATGTAACGCCGCCGGTTGTGGCCTCAAGGCCAGGGCGCTGCCCACGGTTGAATATAGTTACAATATCCTGCTCATGCACAACCCGCCGGCCCGGCGCCGCTGCCCGGAGTGCCCCAAAAATGAGCAACTTTCTGAAACAGACTTGAACCGGCTCATCGCCGCCGACCGGGCCACCCTGAACCAGCTCCGCGCCATTGCCCTCTCGCAAGCGCCCTACCAGATTGCGCCGGGCATTGTTTATATTGTGTTCAACAGCGTGCATCACGTGGTCATTGACCTGGAGGAGCCTGGCTACGCGCTGCGCAACATCATCCCCAACGCCGAACGCGGCACGTTAATCACCCCCTCCTACTGCCTTTCCCCCAAATCATTGGTAGTGATTGACGCCGATTATCACGGCCTGAACGGCAGCAACAAAACCGAAACCGGCCAGGACTGGTTTTTTCACCTGGGCCGGGCCGCCCTGTTCCGGCGCGATGGCCGCTTTGATATTGACGTGCTGCGCGACCGCGCGGAGTACGACCCCGCCACCGTTTCCTGGGGCGGCGGGCCGATTTTTATTTGGGATGGGGCCTATAACTTTAACCCCAAGGAAGAATGGTTTGACCCGGACAGCCTGGATTATTACGAAACCACGCCCTGGGCCAAAATCTCGGCGGCTGTTTCCGAGGACCGCAAATATTTATTTTTAACCGCTTCTTTTGGGCTGACCATTGACGAGCACGCCGAAAACATCATCAACCTGGGCGAAACATGGGGCATCAAAATGGACCGGGCCATGCGTTTTGACGGCGGCGAAAGCGCCTACATAGCCATTCGCCTGGGCAACTACATGGTGCCTATCCTCAATATCGAGGAACCGCTCATTGTCAACTGTTTGGCGGTGGAAACGGCGGACTAACAATCCTATCCTGTGGCAAAATCCAAAACTTCTTGCGCTAACCTGATTCGCTCCTCATTATTCTGCATCAGGGCGCCGGTCATCAGGGCGCGCAGGCCCAGGTCGGTCAATGCGTCCTGGTATTTTTCATCCCCGTGGTCAAGCACAAAGCCGGTTAAAACCTCTCTTAAATAGCGGGCCATCCCCCCCACCGAAACTTCCAGACCCGCTGCGGCCATAATTTTGGCTACAGCCTCATCTATCTGTTCTCCCCCCATTCCCGCCACCCCAATTTTGGCGGCCCGGCTGGCGGCCAGGATTCGCGGCACGTTGGGCATGGCCAGCAGCGGCCCAAAACTCAGCAGGGGGTGGCCGGGGCAAAAGACAATGACTTTGGCTTCGCGGAGCGCGTGCAGCACCTCGCGGCTGGGTTGGGCTTCGGCCGCTCCGGCAAACCGCACCCCTGTTACCTCCGGCGGCGTTGGTTTTTGGGCCAAATACGCCTTTACCCCCAGTTCTCCTTTGGGCGTTTGAATGAGGGTCTGCACGGCATCTTCGCTCATGGGCAGGAGCGTATGGCGCACGCCCAACCGGCGGCTCAACTCTTTGGTGATCCAGTTCAGGGGATACCCTTCGCGTAGCCAGTAATTACGTAATAACTGAGTCGCCAGGTCACGGTCGCCAAGTTGATACCAGGTGGGGCCGCTGTAACGCGCCAGCGCCGCCATCATGTTCCAGCTTTCGTTCTTGAGGCCCTCAATGGCCGGATTGCCTAACCCGGCCAGGGTGTACATCACTTTATCCAAGTCGGGGGAGAGGCGTAGCCCCAGGTGCTCAAAATCATCGCCGGTATTGACGATGATGGTTAATTGTTCCGGCGGCAAAATTTGGGCCAGGCCATGCGCCAGTTTGGCTCCGTCCCCGCCGCCGGTAAGGGCCACCACGTGGCCGGTAAATTTATTGCTCATTTTGGGTTTTTTATTCCACAGGTTATTTCGTTTCCCACTTTTCACCGGGGTAGATTAAATGAGCCTCCTCTACCCTGAACGGCCAAAAAATTGAGGCAATAACTGAAATCACCAAAATGCCGCCCACCACGCCCAGCGCCACGCCAACGGGAATATGAAAGTCGGTGAAAAAGTGGCCTATCAGCGGCACCTCGTGGATTTTGGAGATGATCATCTTAACGCCCACAAACACCAAAATAACAGACAGGCCGTAATGCAGATAATAAAACATCCGCATAATCCCGGCCAGGGCAAAATAGAGCGCCCGCAAGCCCAAAATGGCAAATACGTTTGAGGTGTAGACAATAAAGGGGTCGGTGGTGATGGCCAGGATGGCGGGGATGGAATCCAGGGCAAAAATCACGTCGGTGGTTTCAATGGCAATTAGCACAATAAAGAGAGGAGTAGCCATTGAGCGGCCAGCCTGCCGCACAAAAAAGTTTTGCCCTTCAAGGGTGTTGGTAACCGGCAAAAAACGGCGCACCAGTTTAAGCACCGGATTTTTGTCCGGCTCAACTTCTTTGTCTTTTTCCAGGGCCAACTTGATGCCGGTGTAAATGAGAAACGCGCCAAAAATAAAGATGACCCATTCAAAGCGTTGAATTAAAGTAATGCCCGCAGCGATAAAAAGCGCCCGCATAATCAACGCGCCCAAAATGCCCCAGAACAGCACGTTATGCTGGTAACGTGAGGCCACGCCAAAGTAGGCAAAAATCATCAAAAAGACAAACAGATTATCCACGCTCAACGATTTCTCGATGAGGTAGCCGGTTAAATATTCCAGCGCCGAGGTTGGCCCGCGCCAAAAATAGATAATCACATTAAACAAGAGGGCCAGGGCAATCCAGACCGCGCTCCAGATGAGCGCCTCTTTCACCGAAATTTCATGGGCCTCGCGGTGAAATACTTTCAGGTCAATAACCAACATTATAATTACAAAAATATTGAAACCAATCCAGATGAAAAGTTGGGCGTCCATACTTTATCCTTCTTAGGACTTACGCACGTTCCAGAGGTGACAGTCACTTACAAAGTGACTGTCACCTCTGGAATGCATCAACGATTTGCGTAAATCCTACTTCTTTTAAAAAGTTCCGCAATACCGTCTGTAAAATCCCTCCGTTACGGTAATAGTCCACCTCCACCGGCGTGTCCACCCGGCACATCATTGTGATGGCCCGGGTGGCGCCATCAGCGCCGGTCACATCAACCTGCACCTCCTGGCGGGGTTGCAGGTTGTCATCAAGGTGGATGGTATAATTTTCTTGACCCGTCAGGCCCAGGCTCTTGGCGTTTTGGCCAGGTTTGAATTGCAGCGGCAGCACCCCCATGCCCACCAGATTGCTGCGATGGATGCGCTCAAAACTTTCGGCCAGCACCGCTTTGACCCCCAACAGTTGCGCTCCTTTGGCCGCCCAATCCCGGCTGGAACCCGTGCCGTACTCCTTTCCGGCAATCACCAGCAGCGACACGCCAGCGGCCCGGTATTTTTCGCTGGCGTCAAAAATGGGCATTACCTGGCCCGTGGGCAGGTAGGTGGTCCAGCCGCCTTCGGTGCCGGGCGCCAACTGGTTGCGCAGGCGGATATTGCCAAACGTGCCCCGCGTCATCACCCGGTCGTTGCCGCGCCGCGAGCCAAACGAGTTGAACTCTTGGGGCGCTACATCGTGATCCTGCAAATATTGCCCGGCGGGCATCTCCGCCGGGATAGCGCCGGCCGGGGAAATGTGGTCGGTGGTCACCGAGTCGCCCACTTTCACCAGCACCCTGGCCGTTTGAATGGATTGAATGGGGTTGGGGTTGGGCCTCATCTCCATGAAAAAAGGCGGTTCCTGGATATAGGTTGACCACTCGTACCACTCGTAGAGCGCGCCCTCGGTGATGGGAATTTCGTTCCAGCGCGGATTGCTGCGCTCGATGCCGCCGTACTCTCGCCGGAACGTATCAGGATTAAGGGCCTGGTCAAATTCGGCGGCGATTTCGGCGTGGGTAGGCCAGATGTCTTTAAGATAAACCGGCCGGCCGTTTTTATCTGCGCCCAGCGGCTCGGTGGTCAGGTCAATAGCCACGGTTCCGGCCAGAGCGTAGGCCACCACCAGCGGCGGGGAGGCCAGGTAATTGGCTTTGATGTAGGGGTGAATCCGCCCTTCAAAGTTGCGGTTGCCGCTGAGCACCCCGGCCACAATCAAATCGCCGGTGGTAATGGCCTGAACCACCTCGTCCGGCAGCGGGCCGCTATTGCCAATACATGTGGTGCAGCCATAGCCTACGGTATAAAACCCCAGTTGTTCCAGGTAAGGGGTTAAGCTGGCCTCATTGAGATAATGGGTGACCACTTTGGAGCCGGGGGCCAGGCTGGTTTTAACATAAGCGGGCACGGTCAAACCTCGCTCAACCGCTTTTTTGGCCAAAATGCCCGCTCCCAACATCACCGAAGGGTTGCTGGTGTTGGTGCAAGAAGTGATGGCCGCCAGCACTACCGCGCCGTGTTTGATTTCCTCTGAAGGGATGCCCCGTCGGTCGCCCTTCCTACGAATTAAGCCCGTGCGTTGCAGGGCAGTCTCGGCCAGGCCATAACCTTGCGGCCCAACCGGATGGGTCAGCGCCGCGTGGAAGGCTGTTTTCATCTCCGCCAGGGCCACCCGATCCTGGGGACGTTTTGGCCCGGCCAGGCTGGGCGTCACGTCGCCTAAATCAAGGGCCAGGGTGTCGGTAAATTTGGGTTCGGGCGTGGTATCGGCGCGGAAAAGGCCCTGTTCTTTGCTGTAGCGCTCCACCAACTCAACCAATTCCGGCGGGCGGCCGGTGCGGCGCAGGTAATTAAGCGACTCGGCATCCGTGGGGAAAAAGCCCATAGTCGCGCCATATTCGGGGGCCATGTTGGCAATGGTGGCCCGGTCGGGCAGGGTCATCTGGCTCAGGCCGGGGCCGTAAAATTCCACAAATTTGCCGACCACGCCTTTTTGGCGCAGCAGCTGCACCACGGTCAGGGTCAGGTCGGTGGCGGTCACGCCCTCGCGCAATTGGCCGGTCAGTTTAAAGCCAATCACTGCTGGGGTGAGCATATAAATGGGCTGGCCCAGCATCACGGCTTCGGCCTCAATCCCGCCCACTCCCCAACCCACAATGCCCAGGCCGTTAATCATGGTGGTGTGGCTGTCGGTGCCCACCAGGCTGTCGGGGTAAACCACCAGGCCGTCCTCTTCCGGGCGCGTCCAAACGCCTTTAGCCAGGTATTCCAGATTGACCTGATGCACAATGCCGCTGGCCGGCGGCACCACGCTGAAGTTGGCAAAGGCCTGCTGGCCCCAGCGCAAAAACTCGTATCGCTCCCGGTTGCGCTCAAACTCAATCTCCGAGTTACGCTCCAGGGCAATGCTCCGGCCAAACACGTCCACCTGCACCGAGTGGTCAATCACCAGGTTGACCGGCACCACGGGATTAATTTTTTGCGGATTGCCGCCCATGCGGGCCATGGCCGAGCGCATGGCGGCCAGGTCAACCACAACCGGGACGCCGGTGAAGTCCTGTAAAAGCACGCGGGCCGGTTTAAAGGGGATTTCGTCCGGGGCCGGGGCGGCGGCGTTCCAGGCAGCCAACTTTTGCACGTTTTCCGCGGTAACAACGTAGCCGTCCACCTCACGTAGCACCGCTTCCAGCAATATTTTTATTGAAAAAGGCAGCCGGGAGATATGGCCCAATCCTTCTTGTTCCAATTTGTCGAGGCGATAAAGGTAGGCCGAGCCGCGGCCGGTGTTAAATTTGGCCCGCGCACCTAGAGCGTTCCTGGTGGGTTGCGTCATTGCTTTTGCTCCTTGTCGGTGTGTAGATGATAAACATTAGACGTAGGCAGGGAACAGGGAACATAGTTTTTCCCCGCCTACCGTTACCCGTTTCCCAATCCGGTATATTTTACTCAGCATGGGGTGGAATTGCCAATTAAGATTAAGCTGTTGGCCGATTGAGGCGGAGTCTTTTTTGGTTCTTTGTTTTGCGTTTTGTGAAATTTTAGGTATAATCCGGCTCAACCTCATCGTTAAAGACTGTGACCGGGAGAAGTAACCGTTCAAACGGCGTTCAGAGAGCCGTGGCCTGGTGTGAGTACGGTACGTACGTGAGCGGCGAATGGCCCCGCGAGTTGCGCCCCCAAAACCTGCCCGGTGAGTAGGCGGCGACGGAGACTCCACCGTTACCTGGGAGCCGGATATTCATGTTGTGGCCATAGAGGGCTATGGCGGCGTATCTGTTGAGTGAAACTGGCTGGCCGAGGATACCTCTTGTGTTTCACAAGAGTTTTTTTTGCCGGTGAGACAGTCTAACTGGGGTGGCACCGCGGGAGATAAACCTCTCGTCCCTGGGAATCTTTAGCAAAGATTCGTAGAGGCGAGAGGTTTTTTATTTTATTAACTTAATCTAAATAAAAGGAGAAAACTTATGGACACTGTCAAATACATTTTAACCGAAGATCGCATCCCTCGCGTCTGGTACAACATCCAGGCCGACCTGCCCAAACCGGTTCCGCCGGTGATGCACCCCGGCACGGGCCAGCCCATTGGCCCGGATGATCTGGCCCCTCTGTTCCCCATGGGCTTGATTATGCAAGAGGTTAGCCAGGACCGGGAGATTGAGATACCCCAAGAGGTGTTGGACGTTTATCAGCTCTGGCGTCCCTCCCCCCTTATCCGGGCGCGGCGGCTGGAAAAAGTGCTGGATACCCCGGCCCGCATCTATTACAAGTACGAAGGGGTCAGCCCGGCCGGTTCGCATAAACCCAACACCGCCGTAGCCCAGGCTTACTTTAATAAGCAGGAAGGGGTGAAAAAGCTGTCCACCGAAACCGGTGCCGGGCAGTGGGGTTCGGCCCTGGCCATGTCCTGCGCCTTTTTTGGCCTGGAGTGCAAAGTATTTATGGTGCGAGTTAGCTACGACCAGAAGCCTTACCGGCGTGGTTTGATGGAGACCTACGGCGCTTCGGTAACGCCCAGCCCCAGCAACGAAACCGAGGCCGGCCGGGCTATTTTGGCCGAACATCCCGACTCCACCGGCTCTCTGGGCATTGCCATTTCCGAGGCGGTGGAAGTGGCCGTTAAAGACCCGGAAACCCGGTACAGCCTGGGCAGCGTGCTCAACCACGTGTTGATGCATCAAACCGTAGTGGGGCAGGAGGCGCTGGAGCAATTCAAACTGGCCGACGATTATCCCGACGTGGTGATTGGCTGCACCGGCGGCGGCTCCAACTTTGCCGGGTTGGTCTTTCCTTTTGTGGGGCGCAATCTGCGGGGTGAAACTAACGTGCGGGTTGTGGCGGTAGAACCCACCGCCTGCCCCAGCCTGACCAAAGGCCCGTATGCCTACGATTTTGGCGACACGGCTCACCTGACGCCGCTGGTCAAGATGCATACTCTGGGCAGCACCTTTGTGCCGGCCGGTATTCACGCCGGCGGCCTGCGCTACCACGGCATGGCCCCGTTGGTGAGTCACTTGCTTAACCTGGGCGCAATTGAGGCCACTGCCGTTAACCAATTAGTAACGTTCTCGACCGGGGTTCAGTTTGCCCGCGCTGAAGGCATTTTGCCCGCGCCCGAGTCGAATCACGCCATTGCGGTGGCGGTGGCGGAGGCGAATCGCTGCAAAGAAGAAGGCGTTAGCCGGACTATTTTGTTCAATCTGTCCGGCCACGGCCACTTTGACGTGCAGGCCTACCTGGATTACCACGCCGGCAAACTGCGCGATTACGAATATCCCGAAGAAGAAATTGCGATGGCCCTGGCCGGTTTGCCCAGTGTAGGCTAAGGTCTTTTATTCCTTTGACCAAGGCGCTTACTTTTTTCTTGTTTTCTTGTTCCCAAACTCAGTTTGGGAACAAGAAAACGTTGTAGGAATTATTGATTACAATTTTTTTCTGCCGAGTCTTTTTTGGCCGCCGCCAAACCCCGCGCGGCCAGGGCGGCCACAATTTTCTGCCACACTTCGTCTTCAAGCGTCTCGTTCCAGCTAACCACCGTCTCTTGATTCTTTTCAGTGATGGCCTCAGTGGATTTCTCTTTGCGCTGTTTGTTGCCGTTGCTCACGGCAATTCTGCGGAGCAGGTGCATGGTCTGGTTTTTAACCTCCTCGCCGTATAAAACGTGTAACTGTGCCCGAAAGTTCCCCTAAATAAGCTTAACTTCTGGCCGGGCGTTGGGCCTTACTATAACACGTTCAGGTTGGAAGTGTCAGACCACAACCTGACAATTGGCCGTTGAATTTCTGACTAAAGCAGATGATTTTGAAGACTTTAGAGGTTGGAAAAACGGCTTATTGTCAACCAAAAACAAGCGTGATATACTTGGCATTAGAGGGGAATGAAAGTGAATGAGGAGTTGCTAAAACTATCTTATGGCAATGAAGTGAGCAACTTCATTAGCCGGTCATTTTCTTCAGCGCGTTGCTCAACCACCGCCCCGTGTAACTTTCATCATTGGCGGCTACTTGCTCCGGGGTGCCCGCCGCCACAATGCGCCCGCCGGCGTAGCCGCCCTCCGGGCCAAGATCAATCACCCAATCGGCGCACTTGATCACTTCCAGGTTGTGCTCAATAACCACCACCGTATTGCCCCCGTCCACCAAACGGCTTAACACCGCCAGCAGCCGCTCAATGTCGGCAAAGTGCAGGCCCGTGGTTGGTTCGTCCAAGATGTACAGGGTTTTGCCCGTGGAGCGGCGGCTCAACTCTTTGGATAGTTTAATGCGTTGGGCCTCGCCGCCGGAGAGGGTGGTGGCCGGTTGGCCCAGGGTGATGTACCCCAGGCCCACCGCGTGCAGGGTTTCCAACTTGTTGCGGATAGAGGGGATATTGGAAAAAAATTCCAGGCCCTCGGCCACGGTCATCGCCAGGGCATCGGCGATGGTTTTGCCCTTGTACTTGATCTGCAAAGTTTCCCGGTTGTAGCGTTTGCCGTGGCACACCTCGCAGGGCACGTATACGTCGGGCAAAAATTGCATTTCAATTTTGATGATGCCGTCGCCCTGGCAGGCTTCGCACCGGCCGCCCTTCACGTTAAAGCTGAAGCGCCCGGCTTTGTAACCCCGCATTTTGCTTTCCGGCATGCTGGCGTAGAGTTCGCGCAGGGGGCCAAACAGGCCGGTGTAAGTGGCCGGGTTGCTGCGCGGGGTGCGGCCAATGGGGCTTTGGTCAATGTCAATCACCTTGTCCACAAACTCAATGCCTTTAACGGCTTCGTGTTTGCCGGGCGCGGCCTTGGCCCGGTACATCAATTGGGCCAGCTTGTTGTAGAGAATTTCAATCACCAGGCTGCTTTTGCCGCTGCCGCTGACGCCGGTAACGCACACCAGTTTGCCCAGGGGAAAGGACACGTTAATATTTTTCAGGTTGTTTTCCCTGGCGCCCACCACCGTGATCTCTTTGCCGTTGCCCTCGCGCCGGGCCGGGGGCAGCGGAATGGATTTTTGGCCGCGCAAGTATTGGGCCGTTAACGACGGGCCTTGCAAAAAAACCTCTCGTTCCGCCGAGGCCACCACCTGGCCGCCGAGTTTGCCCGCGCCGGGGCCCATTTCCACCAGCCAATCGGCGTTGCGCATGGTGTCTTCATCGTGCTCCACCACCAGCACCGTATTGCCCAGGTTGCGGATGCCCTTGAGCGTATTGATCAGGCGCTGGTTGTCGCGCTGGTGCAGGCCGATGCTGGGTTCGTCCAAAATATACAGGCAGCCCATCAACTGCGAGCCAATCTGCGTGGCCAGGCGGATGCGCTGGGATTCACCGCCGGAGAGGGTGGTGGCCGAGCGGCTGAGGGTCAGGTAATCCAGCCCCACATCGCGCATAAATTGCAGGCGGGTGATGATTTCTTTGACGATTTGGCGGGCGATCAATTGCTGCCGTTCGGTGAGGGCGGGGGGAAGAGATGTTTCCGGCGGTTCATTTCCGTTGTGCGCCTGGCCTTCATCCATTAAGTTGTTAAACCAGCGGAGCGTATCCGTCACGGCCATGTCGCTCACTTGATGAATGCCTTGCCCGGCCACCGTCACGGCCAGGGCTTCGGGCCGCAGGCGGTGCCCGCCGCAGGCCGGACAGCTTTGAGTAGACATATACCGTTCAATCTCAATGGTCACGTAATTGTTGTTGGCTTTGAGCGCGTCTTTGTAACGGCGCTGCAAATTGGGGATAACGCCTTCAAACGTGGTGCTATAGGTGCGCGTTTGGCCTTCGGCGTTGCGGTAGCTGAGGGCCACTTCATCGCCGGCTTTGCCGCCGTAAAGAAGAACGTCTTTTTGCTTGGGGCTGAATTCGCCGACGGGGGTATTCATGGGCAGGTTGTAGTGCTCGGCCACGGCGGCAATCAATTGGGCGTAATAACCGTTATCGTGCCGCTGGCTCTGCCTGGCCCACGGCCTAATAGCGCCCTGGGCCAATGTTCTTTCCGGGTTCAGCACCAGCTCGGGGTCAACCTTGAGTTTAACCCCCAAGCCGTCGCAGGTGGGGCAAGCGCCGTGCGGGCTGTTAAAGCTGAAGGTGCGCGGTTCAATCTCCGGCAGGCTGACGCCGCAATGCACGCAGGCAAAGTGCTCGCTGAAAAGGCGGTCCCAGGGTTTTTCAGGGTTGGTGACATCATTGACGATCAAAGCGCCGTTGCCCAGTTTGAGCGCGGTTTCCACCGAGTCGGCCAGGCGGGCCGCATCGTCATTGCCGCCGGTGGGCCGGATCACCAGCCGGTCCACTACGGCCTCAACGGTGTGCGATTTGTACTGCTCCAGTTCAAAGCCTTCGTCCAGATCGTAAATGTGGCCGTCTACCCGCACCCGCACAAAGCCGGCTTTACGAATGTCTTCAAAAACGGCCTTGTGTTCGCCCTTGCGTTCTTTGACCAGCGGGGCCAGGAGCATGATCCGGCTGCCGTCGACTTTGTCCAGAATGGCGTCAACAATTTGTTGGGTGGTTTGGATGTTGACCTCTCGCCCGCAGAGGTGGCAGTGGGGGGCGCCAATCCGGGCAAAAAGCAAGCGCAGGTAGTCGTAAATTTCGGTGACCGTGCCCACGGTGGAGCGGGGATTGTGGCTGGCCCCTTTTTGGTCAATAGAAATGGCCGGGCTTAAACCTTCAATTTGGTCCACGTCCGGTTTGTCCATTTGCCCCAAAAATTGGCGGGCATAGGCCGATAGGCTTTCCACGTAGCGGCGTTGGCCCTCGGCGTAAATGGTGTCAAAGGCCAGGCTGCTTTTGCCGCTGCCGGAGAGGCCGGTAATCACCACCAGTTGGTCGCGGGGAATCTCTAAATCAATGTTTTTTAGATTGTGCTGGCGGGCGCCGCGAATGATAAGTTTCTTTTGGGTCATAGCTTGTTTCCGTAAGCAGATTAAAAACCAAACTGTTACTGTACCATCAAAAAAGGTTCCGGTCAAAATCAAAATATGACATTTGGCCGGATTTATTCTAAAGTTTTGGTTTTAAGTAAGGGGAGGGTGAAAATTAGGAATTAGGAATTTGCTTCTCATTTTTTATAGGACTTTCGCAGTTGACCATTTATACTGAGATTAGTTTGAAACCATTACTTTCAGTAACAATGGCGGATATGTCATTTCGACCGAAGGGAGAAATCTCCTCGAAACCG